>NZ_LZGZ01000192.1:0-2064 GCF_001690515.1 Gilliamella sp. Fer4-1
GCAAGGAATGTTATTTTTCAAGCGTGACTTGGTTAAAATTATGTAATGCTAAAGGAGCCATAATATAACCTTTAACCTCTTTACGTATCGGTAGATAAATCATTGAATGAGCAATCATTAATGCAGGCGCTTGGTTATGCATCTCAACTTGTGCTTGTTTGTAAAGCTCAACCCTTTTTTCATGATTAGGCTCAACGCGAGCTTGCTGTAATAAATCATCAAATGGTTTATAACACCAGTGTGAATAGTTTGAACCTGCTTTAACCGCATCACAACTCATTAAAACAGAATAAAAGTTATCAGGATCACCATTATCTCCCGACCATCCCATTAGTACTGCATCATGTTCACCATCACGAATACGAGATAAATATTCTCCCCATTCATAACTCACAATTTTAGCGGTTACACCAATTTTAGCCCAATCAGCTTGAATCATTTCAGCCATACGGCGTGCATTTGGGTTATATGGACGTTGTACAGGCATTGCCCATAAATTAATAGTAAACCCTTTCTCTAATCCTGCTGATTTTAATAACTCTTTTGCTTGTTTTGGATCATAAGGATAATCTTTTACTTCATCGTTATAACCCCACATTGATGGTGGAATAAAGTTTTTAGCTGGTTCTGCCGCACCTTGAAAAACAGCTTTTATAATCGCATCTTTGTTCACGGCCATATTTAATGCTTGACGAACTTGTAAGTTATCAAGTGGTGGTTTATCCATATTGTAGGCTAAATAACCAATATTAACCCCTGCCATTTCTTTAACAACAATATTATTGTCTGACTTCATTCGTTCAACATCAGCTACATTTGGATATGGCATCGCATGACATTCTCCTTTTTGTAACTTGGCATAACGAATTGCAGGATCTGGGGTGATTGAAAACACTAAACGATCAAGCAGGGCTTTAGGGCCAAAATAATCGGGATTGGCTTTATAAAGAATTCTTGAATCTTTTTGGTATTGAACAAAAGTAAACGGACCAGTACCAACGGGGACTAAATCAACTTTTTCGGGTGTGCCATTTTTAAGCATAGCATCGGCATATTCGGCTGATAAAATAGAAGCAAATGACATTGCTAAATCTGCTAAGAAAGGAGCTTCTGGATGGTTTAATTCAAATGCCACAGTATGGTCATCTATCTTTTTAATTTCTTTGATTAAATCTGGGAACCCCATGCTTTCAAAGTATTCATATTGTCCACCAGAAACTTTGTGATAAGGATGATTTTTATCTTTCTGTCGCATAAATGTAAAAATAACATCATCAGCATTTAAGTTTCGTGTTGGTTTGAATTCTTTATTACTATGCCACTTGACATCATCGCGTAAATGGAAAGTATAAGTCAAACCATCTTGGCTGATATCCCAAGATTTTGCTAAAGCAGGTTCGATTTCGGTAGTACCTAATTTAAACTCTACCAAACGGTTAAAAACAGGAACTGCACTAGCATCCATTGAAATGCCACTTGTCACTAACTGTGGACTAAATGTTTCAGGTGAAGCCTCTGCACAATAAACTAACGTTCCTGCAGCATGAAGTTGTGCACTTGCAAGCATCGTTATTAGTCCTGCGCCCAACAAAAATTTACGTTTATATTTCCTTAGATTACTCATAAAACCACCCTAATTATTTAACTGTAAACCTATTTTGTAATACTTATAAAAAGTTAAAATATTATTATTTCAAATATTTTTTAAATACAGATTTAGTAAAGCGCTCTAATTTTGATTTTTCATTAATTAACTTTTACTTTGTTTAAATTCATATTTTTGTTATTTGTTGCACTAATATGGTGCAAAACATACTATGATTAGAATTACGATATTGCCTAATAATTTACAATAACATTCCATTTTTTATTGTAAATAATTTCTAACACAAGCATAACGGTAGTTAAATACTCTGTAACCGATATAGCATGCAAAAATAGTGCCAATTTCAATTCATATTAAAGGTATGACTAAAAAATAACATATAAATATATTCTTTGATTTGTTCTCAATTTATGTTTAGTTTTAAATTTATTATAGAGCTTGTGGCTTAATAATTGATT
>NZ_LZGZ01000193.1:0-859 GCF_001690515.1 Gilliamella sp. Fer4-1
ACCATGGGTATTATGCTTATAATAACTTTTACTGCCATCTTGGTGGATTATCGTGACACTGTTTTCTTCATCATTCCATTGATACTGACTATCCAGTTGAGGAAAGTTCGCCCACTGCCGTAAACAGCGTGCCTGCTTACCTTCATTTTGCCATGCCCAATAAAAGGTTGCCCCACCCGCCATGACCCGTGATTGAATAACATGCTTATCATCATAAGTATAGTGCTCGGTCTCATTCGCGGCATTCGTCACCGCAACAAGTTGGTGAAGCGTGTTATAAGTATACTTTGCTAGCACCGAAACACGCTGCCACTCTTGTGCGACTCGGGTGTGTAATTCAACTTGTTGGATTAAATTTATAATTGTTGAGTTACTTATGCGATTAGACCATTCAACCGCACTGGTTCGGTAAAGTCGTTGCCAAATAAAAAACTGCAAATACACAAATTTATTTACAGGGTCACCTTTACGATAAAATATCTATTCCATCATCTAAAATCTTAACGTTAACCTGTTTTAAGTTTCTATTATTAGCTAAAAACCAAATATCATCTCCATCAAATGATACTGCATTGCAATCAAAAAGACTTGCATCAAATAAAATAAGGACATTCAATGCACAAGATAATTCTTGTGCGATATAATACCCATTAATAATATTATTTAAATTAGTTGGCCAATAAATAGATATTTCAGTTTTAAAACCCTGAGTGAATTCTATATACGATACATGTAACACATTATTTTTGTTAGGAAAATTTAGTGAATCTATTTTTAATCCAGTTATAAGCTCTAACTTAGAAATAATTTCTTGCTCTGATTTTTGATCACGTAAATAAAGATTAATAAAAGGTGAATA
>NZ_LZGZ01000194.1:0-5471 GCF_001690515.1 Gilliamella sp. Fer4-1
ACAATCAATCACATCTATTTCGCTAATAACAGCAATTGTGCCCCTTTACATGCCTATCAAGTCGATTTTCCTAGAATTGAGATCATCTTAGATGGTAAACAAAAAATGCTATGGGCTAATAACGACGGCAACGTACTTGAAAAAGTACTTTCAACCAACGATTTACTTTATGTCACAGCTCACAGTTGGAACAAACCCATTTGGCAAGCCCCATCTACCTTATTAACTATTTTATTTGGCAAACAGCAAATTGCTATAACACTATTACATTGGGATGGCAGACAATTGATTCCCCATGAGCAAGTCAATATCCCAAGGCGTGGTCCTCGGGTTGGCTCATTTATTATTCAAGCATTGACCGAGTTAACTCGGTATAACCAACCGAGCAAACAAAATAAAACAGCTTATCACCTTATTCACAGTTTACTTAGCAACACCCTTGATTTGCTAAATGTCGATATTAAAACATCATCCAAAACTACCAGTCTTTTTGAGGCGATTCGCCAATACATTGATACGCATTTTCGTGAAGATGTTACGCGTGATTTTTTAGCCGATAAGTTTTACATTTCGCCCAATTACTTATCACATCTATTTCAACACGAAGGTAAAATAGGATTAAATGAATATCTTAATCAAATTCGCTTAGAATATGCCAAATTGCTATTAAAGGATTATGAGCTAAATATAAAAGAAATTGCTCTAGCATCGGGGTTTAAAGATAGTAATTATTTTTGTCGGATTTTTAAAAAAAAGACAGAGCGAACCCCAACTGAGTATCGGCGGCAGTATCATAGTAAACTAATGATGAAGTAAGCTGGCATAAAATAGGTTTTGATATATATAAATTAGTATTGAATAAGCTATTTGTTGTTAACTTCCAAACTTTTGATATTTAGCGATAATGCCAAAACTGGCACAAAACACCGCAAATAGTTATTTTTAGACTAAATTTATACTCGTTTTCACACTTAAAAAATAGGTTTTAAACTTATAAAAGTCGTTCAGAAAAGCAATTGATTTTATTGAAGTTTTTACCCAACCTTACACTTACCCATTTATTTTGTTATTTCTATTTTGTCGTTATCATTGAGTAAAATTTTAGGTTTGTTATGCTTACATAATCTCATTATAAAAAAATCCGAGTTAGTTACTGAAAATGTCTTAACTCGGATGCACTAAAATTACGCAACAAAAATTAATCTAATTTAGGATGCTGATCGACTAAGTTTTGGCGCTGTTCTTGCAATGTTTCAATCTGTTCATCAATATCTTCGACCTTATGTTCAATCGAATCAAAATGTTCTGATAAAATTTCTTTTGCTTCTGACCGATCAGATGCAGCAGGCGTACCGCCACGCAATGGTCGATTAGCGGTTTCTTTCATTTTTATGCCAGTAAGTAAACCAACTAATGCCACAGCCATTAGATAATAAGCTGGCATATATAAATTATGACTTTCTGCAACTAACCAAGCGATAACTGTTGGTGTAGCACCAGCCACCAATACCGAAATATTAAAAGATATAGCCAACGCACTGTAACGAATACTGGTTGGAAAGATAGCAGGTAAAATAGAGGCCATAACGCCAGTAAAACAGTTAAGTAATATAGCCAAAATCAACAACCCTAAAAAAATAAGCCCAATAATATCGCTGTTGATCATAACAAATGCAGGATAAGCAAGAATTAATAACCCCAAGCTACCGCCAATAATAAATGGCTTTCGACCGATTTTGTCGCTAATAAAACCAATCAATGGTTGCACAAATAACATACCAATCATGATGGTTATAATAATTAACACGCCATGATCTGTATCATAATTTAAATTGTGAGATAAATAACTAGGCATATAGGTTAACAGCATGTAATAAGTCACATTGGTCACAATCACTAGCCCTACACAAATAAGTAAACTCCGCCAGTATTTTGTAATGATCTGTTTAAATGTCATTTTAGGTTGATTTTCAATATGATTGCGATCATTGTGATCCATTAAATCAGTATGTTGTTGAAATGCAGGCGTTTCATCTAATGCATGACGTAAATAAAGCCCAATCAACCCTAATGGTAGGGCAAATAAAAATGGAATTCGCCATCCCCATTCATGAAACACTTCTTTACCAAGAATACTTGATAACAATACCACTAAACCCGCACCCACTAAAAAACCAGCAATAGAACCAAAATCTAACCAGCTCCCCATAAAACCACGTTTGCGATCTGGCGAATACTCGGCAACAAATATCGCTGCGCCAGAATATTCTCCACCAATTGAAAAGCCTTGCGCAAATTTAGCTAACAGTAATAACACCGGTGCAACAATGCCAATTGAAGCGTAAGAAGGAATTAAGCCAATACAAAAAGTACTTAACGACATAATGATGATAGTGATGGATAGTACTTTTTGGCGTCCGAATTTATCACCAAGCATACCAAAAACCACCCCGCCTAACGGTCTAACCAAAAACGGTACCGAAAATGTGGCTAATGCCGCCACCATTTGAACACTAGGCGATGCATCAGGAAAAAACACTTGCCCTAACACATAAGCTAAAAAGCCATACACACCAAAATCGAACCACTCCATCGCATTACCGAGCGCTGCTGCAGTAATGGCTTTTTTTAACTTGTTATCATCAATTATGGTAATATCGTTAATATTTAATGGTTTGTTTTTGGATTTTTTTGTCTTTTTCATAGAATACCGCCTGTTTACATACAAAGAATAAAAAAAGGAATGATGCAACAAGGTAAACGGTTACCTTTTAATACACAAAGAACGTACTTTTTAGATTACACATTAAGAAATGTGCTTATCAGCTAATTAAAATTGAAGCAAAAATACAGCAAAGATAAAAAATGAGGATAATAAAAAAGCAAAAACCGATGTTTTATTGTCTATCTTGATTTCTACTAAATAGCAACAAAACAATTCCTTTTCGTGAAAATTGAGCACTAATTATAGCAAAATAACACGATATTGTAAATATTCGGCTAATTAGCCAGCCAATACTAAATATTTCACACATTATTTTATGCTGAGTTAGCGATTTATCTTTTTGAGCAAAAATAGATCCCAATTACAATGAATATGATCGAAACAATATGGAAATATGCAACTTGTGTATGTAAAAAGACAATACTGAAAATACCTGCTGACAAAGGAATAATGTGAGTATATATTTGCCCTCGTGTTGCGCCAATAGCCACAATACCTCTATTCCAAAATAAATAAGAAAGCCAAGATGCAAAAACAGCAATATACAATAAGCCAAGCAAAAAACTCGTATCCGTATAATGAGCAAGGTTCTCAATAGGATGAAAATAAAAATAGACTAACGCAATAGGCAACAACATAACCGAGCCTAATACGGCACTCACAGTCACAAAGGCATTACCTGATATCGATTTATCTTTTAACCGTAAAAATGCGCTATAGCAAGCCCAGCTTATTGCTGATGCCATCGCCCATAAATCACCTTTATTAATATTGCTGAGCTCACTTAAATTGGCGACATTTCCTTGCAGAATAAGATAAATAACCCCCATAGTACTGAACAAAACACCTAAAATATTATTTTTTGAAATTGCATCATTAAATAGTAATTTATTCATTACTAAAACCATTCCAGGTGTGGCTGATAAATAAATTGACGCATTGAGCGATGAGGTATATTGAAGCCCAATATATAGCGCTAATGGAAATATAATTTGACCAAAAATAGCCAGCAAACATATTGGCCAGATTGACTTTTTAATTTTGGATAAGTCGCTACGCACTTGGCTATGATAAAGGCACAATAGTAACAGCGCAGTAATAACCCAACGTCCTTCAGATATCACCATGGGATCGGCTTGGGTAACTAAAACTCGCCCCACCACATAATTACCGCCCCAAAAACAAGCCGCTAATGTCAGCAATAAATATGGCATGATAATACCTTTGAATGTTAAACAAAACTGTGATAGTAATATTATATACCTAAAAATAATAAGAAATAACTTTTTTGAGAACAAACGCTTTACTCATTGTAAAGCAGGTTATTTATTATTAAGTTTTTCAAATTGCAACGATAACATCAGTTTAATCTAGAATCCTTGCTTGTTATCATCTAAAATGGATAAAAACTGACAAAGGTAATGACTATGCGTTGGAGAGGCCAAAGAGAAAGCGATAATATTGAAGATCGTCGCTCACAATCGATTGGTGATTCAGGTGCTCGAATCCCTATTGGTGGTAAAGGTAAAGTTGCGTTATTGCTGGTGGTATTAGTTGCTGGCTATTATGGTGTTGATTTAACAGGGCTACTAAATTCAGATCTTATTGACACAAATAGCACTGAACAAAGCTTAAACCAATATTCAATTACTGATGAAGATGCTGCCAAATTTACATCAATCATTTTAGCAAGCACTGAAGATTATTGGCATCAAGAATTTCAACATTTAGGTAAAACCTACACTCCTCCTAAATTAGTACTTTATAATGGCGCAACCCAAACATCTTGCGGTATGGGTAAAGCTTTTATGGGACCATTTTATTGTAGTATTGATAAAACTGTTTACCTTGATACTTCGTTCTATCAAGAGTTAAAACTACGGCTGGGCGGTGGAGGTGATTTTGCACAGGGTTACGTAATCGCTCACGAAATTGGCCATCATGTGCAAAATTTGCTTGGAACATTTGACCAAGTGGAGCGGTTAAAGCAAGGCCAAGCAAATATCGATAATAAATTATCCGTTAAGTTAGAATTGCAAGCCGATTGCTATGCGGGGATGTGTGGGAATGCCATGCAAAAAGAGAATATTCTTGAAGTTGGCGATATTGAACAAGCGTTAAACACTGCAAAAGCCATTGGCGATGACCGCTTACAACAGCAAAGCGAGGGGCGCATTGTACCCGATAGCTTTACACATGGCACATCTGAACAACGTTACACGTGGTTTAAACGTGGGTTTGATAGTGGTGCAATAAACCAATGCAATACCTTTACGAAATAGATAATAAAAGGCGAATAGGCTATGCGTTAATGATTACTTATTAACTTTGGCTACTCATTCGCCTTTAATTGACTTGGCTAGCAGTGTCTTTTTTAACCAACATGCAAAATAACAACGATATTGCCACCATAATCAATGCAACCCAATAAATAATCTTATGCCCATAAATATCAGATAACACCCCTTGCAACATTCCAGCTATAATGACGCCAAAAATAACACCATTATTAAATAAAGTCGATGCGACCCCCATTCGAGTTGGCAATAGATCCTGAAAGTAAATAATACCAATATTTGCAACAATCCCAATAAATAATGCGTTAAAAAGTTGTAGTATTAATAAAGCATATTTATCAGTGCAAAGAATCAAACCAGTATAAAAAATTAGCCCACAAGTAATCGCAATAAAAAACAGATTTCGTTTACCTAAATAAGGCACTAAATATCCAGCGATGAGCATTACT
>NZ_LZGZ01000195.1:0-6773 GCF_001690515.1 Gilliamella sp. Fer4-1
AATATTATTATATTTTGTTTTTATCTTATTAATTTTTTATTCAAAAATTCTTTATCTAGTTTTGTATAACATGTTATATCGATTGCCATTATATTTATCTCACTTTATTCTAGTTATATTTCCTGATTTATTTATAACAATTATTTTATCTAACACCTTTTCCGCAATTAGGTTTCCAAAGCAGTCATATTCAAAGTGTTTATCACTAAAAAAGGTTAGGCGATTGCCAGTAGCGCCACAATACTGTATTTTTAAAGTCGCGTAAAAAAAGCAGAAAAGTAAATAAATCTTTTCTGCTCATCATGCTAGCGAGAATTCTACCCATTCTTATGGTAGAGATATAAGCTAGCGAATTAAACAATTAAAAATCGATAAAAGGGAATGTTTCTCTGAACAATTTTTCGACTTCCGGGTGTTTTTTTAAAGCTTCTAATGCTTGTTCTTCATTAAATGATACATCGTCTTGAGATAATTTTTCCCCTCTTTTGATCGCTATGCCATAAACCGCCCTATCTTGCTCTTTTGTGTGCTTCCAAGAAGGAAACAAACCTATCAATTTTCGTAAGTCAGTTACTTCTCCTTTAAAATCAATCAAATCAAAAATATAATCGGGTAAATCGCTTACTTCATTTTCACCAATGACTTTTTCTGCCCAACGATTGACCTCACCCATATTGATGGCACCACTTAATAAACAGTTATATACGAAATTAATACCGATAGCCTCACTATTTTTTTCTAACCTTAGCATATTTATTTCCCCTTAGATAATGCTTCGCCACCTATATGGCCTGTCTTTAAATGCTCGTCATCTGGAACCAGTTGCATTCTAGCGCGATGTTGATGATGATGCCAAATATAATCAGGTATTTTAGATTTACCGGCATTAATTGCTTTTAACTGCTCTGGTGTAAATATCCCAGGGTTTACTTCTCCCCGTTGGATAGCTCTTCGTAAATCTTCAGTTGCCATTTTCATTTGGCCTCGATAACTTTTATTGTAAAATTCAGCACTTGGTAACACGGTATCATATCGTGCAATATCATCAAAAATAGCTAATCCTCTATTGTCAAACACAATTCTGGATTTAGGATGTCGCTGACCTCTTAGTTTAACATTTTTATTATTTGGCAATGGAACGGTGTTAGAAACCACATTACCGAGGCCGTATAGTTCTTCTAACTGCTTGCGCACAAGGTGAGGATCATAAGGCGCATGGCTCCCTAAACCAGCAAGTAATCCAAGCGGATCAATCCAGATAATCGGATTAAAACAATATTGATAGCTATTTAATCCACCATAAAGTTTAGCCGGATCTTGGGTAATAAATCGACCCAAATTAGGAGCGTAATAGCGATTAAGATTATAATGTAAACCGGTTTCTTCATCATAATATTGCCCCTGAAATCTAAGTGGATTTATGGGTTTAATATTATTTTCAGCTTGTGGCCAATGTTCATGGATGATTTCGCCATAGGCGCTGTATTCGCATTCATAAACAGTTTCGCCAAGGCTGTCTGTAAGACGATGAGGCGTACCTAAGTAGTTATTTTGATACCAATAGGTTTTTAACTTTTCTGACTGTCCTGCTTTTCCAAGGATTTGGGCTAGTGGTCGATGGCTATCGGGTTCATAAATATAACTTCGCCAGAATTTATCGTTATCGGCACATTCTGCTATTAATTTATGGTCTTGCCAGATAAATTCGGTGGTTTTACCCTCCACTGTTTTGCTAGTACGACGGTTAAAAGCATCATAAGTATAAGTGATGATAAGCCCTGTCGGTTTAATCACTTTGATAAGTCGATGCCGGCAGTCGTATTCATAGTGGGTAACTAGACGGTGTTTTTTTCCGCTTTTTTCCGCAATCAGGTTTCCAAAGCGGTCATACTCAAAGTGTTTATCACCAAAAAACGTTAGGCGATTGCCTTTGGCAATATGGGTTTTGGAGTCACTCAGCAAGTTGCCCGTAGCATCATAGTGTAACATCGCTAAGGGCTGAGCGTGATGCGTTTGATGATGTTCAGGCTTACCCTCCGAAGTTAACTGACCTATGGCATCGTATTGATATTCTCTGGCTGCATTTCCTCGAATTTGGCTAAGTTGATTATCCGCCTGATAACCATAATCTTGTTGCCACAGAGGCGTTGGGCTACGCTGTGAATCAAAATCAAAACCATGAAAAATTTGATGGTGAGTTAATCGGCTTAAATTATCATAAGCATAACGGTTAACTAGACCATTACCCTGACGGCGTTCATACTCTCGCCCCTGCTTATCCCAACGAAAAGCGGCTAATGGCTGGTGGTCGAGTGTCATTCCCAGTAGCTGACCCTGATTGTAATGATATTCTAACCATTGCCCATCGGGCAGTTTTGTGCCATTGAGTAAGCCGGTGTTTTCATCGTAGCGATGACGGATAGTCGCCCAGTTTTGGTGCTCAGCCGTTAAACGACCAACTTTATTATATTCCCATCCTAAAACCGATTGCCCATCGAATATTTGTGTTAATAAGCCGTTCTGATTGTAACTATAGTGCTCTTTTATGCCATCAGCTAGCTCTTTTACGATGAGTTTTCCACGGCTATCACGTTGGTAGCGGGTAATGAGCGGTTTTTCATCATGTTGGTTACCATACTCGTGTTTTTCAATTAAATAGCCATTTAAATCGTAATGATAAGTGGTTTTTACCTCGTCAAAACCAATTTCTTCACTCAATTGCCCCGTTGGCGTGTAGCTGAAGCGGTAACGTTCCCCTTTCTGATTTTCAATTTCACTGATTTGTAGATGGATATTATCATAACGAAATTTCAGCCGTTCACCATCTGGCAGCCGCTTTTCGGTCATTAAATGTAATGGCGAAGCGTAGTCATATTCCGTGACTTTACCCGCTTCATCTTTAAACCAAGTCACTTTACCATAAGCGTTGTATTGATACTCACGGGTGGTGTTATTCGGGTAGGTGATTTTTGTGATTTGCCCTAAATCGTCATAAGTATAATAGGTCTTGCCCTGTTGTCCATCACTGACGACCGTGAGCCGAAGTAAAGCATCATAACTAAATTGAAAAAGACGCCCATCGGAAAAGCCTAGCTGTTGTAATTCACCGTTATCTCCCCACGTAAAATGTTGTTCGCTACCATCAGGGTATTGGGTCGATAAACGCTGTCCATCTTCATTATAACGATGACGAGTGAGTAAACCGTCGGGCGTTTCCAACTCAATAATGTCGTCGTGATGGTTATAACGTATTCGCCATATCAGCCCATTTTTTTCAATTCGAATAATTCGTCCACGTTGCCAAGTATAATCTTCATAACTGTTGTCTGGGTAAATAATGGTTTTTAACTCGGCATAAACCGTATATTCATAGTGGGTTTGATGCCCTAACGCATCAATCTCAACGGTTTTCAATCCCTCTTCATTATACTGATAGGTTTTGGTCGCCCCATTAGCATCGGTTTCTGACTGTAACAAACCGTCTTTATGGGTGTAACACTTTTGACTGCCATCAGCCATGGTGACAATCACGTTTTCATCTTGCCATGTGTAACGTTCATCTAATTGCCCAAAGTTACCCCATTGACGTAAACAACGAACATCTTGACCTTCACCCTCCCAGGCCCAGTTAAATTCAGCGCCTCCAGCCATTGTTCGCTTTTGAATAACATTTAAGGCGTCATATTCATACGTTTCAGTTTGACCCGCTGCGTTAGTTGCCCCAATAAGTTGATGATGGTCATTATAGTGATAGTGCATTAGAGGGTGCAGCGTTTGCCATTCTCCTTCCACTAAAATCTGTATAGTGACCGTATCAATCAGTATTGATTGCTTATCACGATAACCAAAAGCTAAACGTCGTGTTTTATCTTGCTGAGGTTGTAAGGCTATCAAGCGATGATGATTATCATAAACCACATTGAGTCGGTGACCATACTTATCTGTAATAGCGCTTAAATAGGCCGTTTGTTCAACTCGTTTGAAATGATATCGTACGCGGTTGTTACCTTTTTTATACAGGATGTATTCATCGGCGGTGTCGCTTAAATAAATGCTTGACTCGGCTACCGGATTAATGATGATGGGGTCTTTTGGGGTAGGTAGCGGAAACGTGGTTAATAAGTTTTCATCATCCAACCAGACAACTTCTTCACCCTCAAATAATAAGTAATGCGCCAGAGAGTGGCTCCATCCATAGCCTAATCCAATATTGTGCTCAACAGCGCTGCTTCGGTAACAACGTTGCCAAATAAAAGGCAATAAACCTTTAAATTCACCATCATCAAGGGTGAGTAACTCTTCACCCGTTACCATCGATATGGGTTCACCACTTTGAGCTGGATTGCGTGAGGTTCCTTTTTTATTACGACTTTTAGATAAGCTAGATTTTGCCTTTGCAATTTTTTTCTCGCCTATTTGTATCCATGGCTTCAAGCGTGTGGATAACTTAATATATTGGCTTGATGATTTGATATGCTTAACCACATTAATACCATTCCCGCCCAAGATAGCCCTATTAGGTTTGATTGCTTTCATACTTTGTTTTAAGCCATCGCTCATTTTGGTCATGGAGTTAATAAATCGGCCACCCCCATTTATCGCACTAACCGATTTGCTTACCCCTGCTGTGACCCCTTTAAATATCAACGCTTCAACAAGGAATTCAGCAACAAATTCCATTACTGATATCATTATGGCAGAGTACATTTCACCCGCAAATACCATTTGATAATGCGGTGGAAGCATCGCCATCCAGCTTTGCGCATAATACGCAGCAAGATAAAAACGGACTTCATCTTGTAATAAGGTCAGCGTTGGTTCGTCACTAACTACACGCTCTTTAAATAACTCATCAAGCCAACCACGAAAATCCCATTCTTCAAGCTTTTCTAGCGCTTTTTTGTATTTTTCTAATTTGCCATCAACGCCCGTTACTAGCCCAACATTCCACCATTGAGATAATAACTGATATTGTTCTGCAATCTCTAATGTAGAATAGGATTCCCATTCTGGCAATATCTCATTGGTCCAGTTATCTTGCAGCTGTTGATGTAACTCATCGATAATCATTTGATAAGCTTGTAACCAATTGTCGACATCGCCTTTTTCAACAGGCAATACCACAACATGGTATCTTGAATATTTGGCAAATTTTTCGTCTGACCAGTCTAGCTCTGCTTCACCGTTTTCATCTAGTGTAATGATATACTCTTGTTTTTCAGCTTCAGAAAGAGGAATATCTTCGTCTACTATGTACGGAATAGCATTTGTAGCACTAAAATACTGGGTAAGCGCTTTGGATTGATAAGGAATTAATTGAATTTTAACTTGACTTAAAATGACTTTTTCGTTGTTAAGCCCCTCCATATTATAACTGATTTTGACTTTCCCTTTATTCGCGCATTTGGCACAATAGGGTTTATTAATATTAACCTCTTGTGTTGAGCGTTGATAACTTAATAATTTTTCTTTAATATCAACATAAGGAATGACATTCGATGCGCCCCACCGCTTCATCCTTGCTTTATATTCATCTTGAGTTTCTTTTGAAAATGTAGATAAACAAGTTTTTAATTCAGTTAATAATGTATTGGCTCTTTTAATATAAAATTGTGGGTCTTCCTCTTTTTCGACAAGAAACTTAATAATTGTTGCACGGACAGATAGGTCCTGAACATTTATCGCTCCTTCAGAGCTTACAGATACTGGCGGGAGTACGCTGTTAACCTCTCGGGTAAATTTACCTATATTATTGTCATTATTGTCCATGTTAAGTTTCCTTTTTTTCTTT
The DNA here is from genome assembly GCF_001690515.1 of Gilliamella sp. Fer4-1. Classification (NCBI taxonomy): domain Bacteria; kingdom Pseudomonadati; phylum Pseudomonadota; class Gammaproteobacteria; order Orbales; family Orbaceae; genus Gilliamella; species Gilliamella sp. Fer4-1. The sequence continues at coordinate 5,792 of NZ_LZGZ01000195.1, forward strand.
ATCCAACTGCTGCAATATAAAATCAAAGACGTTTTGTTTTTTAGTTGATAACGATAAAAGATGAATGATTTTTGTTTCTAATACTTGATAAGGGAAAGCGGTATATATATCCAAATAATTTTCTTGTAATAATTGTAATATATGGTTGACTAAAAGCTTAGGTTGGGTGGCAGATAATTGTTCTAATAGATTTTCTGGCACCTGCCACCAAGGCGAAGTTTGTACCGCTTGCTCAACCGGTACATGCACCACATGTGATTGGTGATTAATCCAGTAAAAAGCAAAAGCAGGCAGCACGTCTTGCCAGCTATCGGTAAAATAATCGAGCATGATTGACAAATATTCGCCATCCCAATAGCGAAAAAACACCGTTTCACCATCGGGCATAATGGCTTGGGTTAAGCTCCGTAAATGAGCGCAGATGTCTGCAAAGGGTAAATGAGAGCGTGCCAGCCAGCCCCAGCCTTTGTGCTCAGTGTTATTAATCCAATCTAAAAAGGGACTATGCTCATCAAGTCTCACTAGCATAGGCATAACAGAAAACCAGTGCTCGTAAGGAGTGCCACTATAAAGACCATAGGGCGTTTGTGAACCATCAGTGATATAGTAGTTTTTAACCGCTTGCGCATCACTGACGTTAGAAAGTACGGCATACAAAGGCATGGCAGAGGTAGCGGTAATCGTGCGCCATTGAGACAGTGGCATAGCTAGCATAATCTGCTCCTTGCATTGCGCAATAAAACCAACAAAGCTAAAAACCCGTTTAACTTATAAAAGACAAGAAAGGGATATTGAATAAAGCGATTGATGATTAAAGCAATATGACTAACAGCAAGCTCCATGATATTTACCTAAATTCCTTTAGAAAGTATTAAAAAACCGAAAAATAAAGGTATTTTTTAGCTAAGATAAGATTATTTTTTATTCTATGTAACCTTTTTTTAGTCTATTTTTGTTATTTTTTTAACAATAAACCTAGATT
>NZ_LZGZ01000196.1:0-5582 GCF_001690515.1 Gilliamella sp. Fer4-1
TTTCGTCCCAATCCTCAAATTCTTCATCATCATCAAAAGCTTCATCCATTATTTGTTGATGATAATCATCCCACATAAACTCCACTTTTTCTGGCGATGATTCTGCCTGCTCGGTTTCACGTGGATGTGCATTAATATATTCCATTAAATCCCAGCATAAAGCCTTTACACCTTCGTGGTTAATTGCAGAAATAGTATAATATTTATCTTGCCAACCAAGTGCCTTAGCAATTTCAGCCGCTCTCTCTGCCCCCTCTTCAGCACCTAATACATCCATTTTATTAAACACTAACCAACGCGGTTTATTAGCTAGTTTTTCACTATACTGATGTAGTTCTTGGATAATGACTTTTGCATTCTCGATCGGATCAGAGCCATCAATTGGTGCGATATCAATTAAATGTACTAACACTCGGCAACGTTCAAGATGCTTTAAGAAACGAATACCAAGCCCTGCTCCATCAGATGCACCTTCTATCAATCCGGGAATGTCAGCAACAACAAAACTCTGTTCGTTATCCATTCTAACCACACCCAAGCTAGGTACTAATGTTGTAAATGGGTAATCCGCTACCTTTGGCTTGGCTGCTGAAACAGCACGAATAAACGTTGATTTACCCGCATTAGGTAAGCCTAACATCCCCACATCAGCAAGTAATAATAACTCTAATAACACATCGCGTTTTTCGCCTGGCGTACCATCCGTTTTTTGCCTTGGCGCACGATTTACTGATGATTTAAAACGCGCATTTCCTAAGCCATGAAAACCACCTTTAGCAACCAATACTTTTTGTTGGTGATGCGTTAAATCGCCAATAACTTCACCAGTATATTTATCCGTAATTCGCGTTCCTACAGGCACTTTAACAGTGATATCTCGACCTCGTTTACCGGTACAATCAGAACCTTGCCCATTTTGACCACGTTCAGCACGGTAATTTTTTTCAAACTGAAAATCAACAAGTGTATTCAAATTCTCATCAGCAATAAAAAATACATCACCACCATCACCACCATCACCACCGTCAGGGCCACCTTTAGGTATATATTTTTCTCGGCGAAAACCAACACAACCATTTCCACCATCTCCAGCTTCGACTCGAATTGAAGCTTCATCTACAAATTTCATTATTCTTCCCCTTTATTGCGGTTAATTAGCCAGCCTTTTCTTGGATGCCAAATATAATGCCCAATGGTCGCAAACATTGCGCCCGCAACAACAGACACTGCGCCAATATAACCTAAAATATTTAAATATTGCATAGCAAACTTTTCAGGCCAAATTAATGCAAACAGATCTGAAAAGACAAGTGCAAATAATGGCGTTAGGGTTGTTATAGCACTAACTTGTGCCGCTTGCCACCGCTCCATTGCCATCACTAACGCACCATATGCAATGATAGTATTTAAACCACAAAATATAATTGCAAAAAGTTGCGTTGCATCAGCATTTGCAATCCTGCTTGGTGAAGTAAATGGCATTAAAAACACGGTACAAATAAGGTAAATTAACCAAAGTAGCTGTTCTGCACGTAATTTACGTAATAACACCTTTTGAGCAAGTGCATAGCAAGCCCATGAGACCGAAGCAAGTAAACCAAGCCAAACCCCTATACCATACGAAGACATATTAGAAAACAGATCTGCAATATTTTTATTAAAAAATAGCCCTAACCCAATTAGTAAGACTAAAATACCAATGATCTGAGTTGGTCTTAGTCGCGCTTTAAAAATTAAAGCGCTTGACACCATAAATATCACAATGCCAGTTTGCCCAACAACTTGGGCTGTTGTGGCTGAAAGGTATTGAACTGCACTAGCAAATAAAGCAAAATTACCCAGCAATCCAAATCCAGCAATTATCAATAAAATAAAGCGACGGCGTTTTTTAAACATCATTAAACTAGGAAATTGCTTTTTGTAAGCCAACCAAATGGTAATCCCAAGCGCTGAAATAGCTAACCTAGACCAGGCTAATGTCAAGGGATCAACAACCACTAGTGCATATTTCATTGCAACTGGCACAATGCCCCACATCACCGCAGTTAACATGGCAAGTGCAAAACCTAATTTAACATTTTGCTGTTTTATCATATCGCTATCGATTTTATATGCGTTTAAAGAAAAGAAAAAAGCCCCACAATAACTGTGAGGCTTTTATAACTTTTGACCCGCTGTTAAGTTAGCTATTTGCAACTACACTAACATAACGACGGTTTTTAGGTCCTTTAACTTCAAATTTTACTTGCCCATCAATTAAGGCAAATAGAGTATGATCGCGACCACAACCTACATTGGTACCTGGGTGAAATTGAGTTCCACGTTGACGAACTAAAATATTACCAGCAAGAACTTCTTGACTACCATAACGTTTAACACCTAAACGTTTACTTTGGGAATCACGACCATTACGTGATGAACCACCAGCCTTCTTATGTGCCATTGTGCGATACTCCTATTAAGCGATTGCAGTGATCTTCACATCAGTGAACCACTGACGGTGACCTTGTTGTTTACGATAGTGTTTACGACGACGGAATTTAACAATTTTCACTTTGTCACCACGACCGTGCTCAACAATTTCTGCTTTAATTGTTGCACCTTCAACAAACGGAGCACCAACTTTGATGTCTTCACCATTTGCTACCATTAAAACTTTATCGAAAACAACTTCTGAGCCTGTTTCGACTTCAATTTTTTCCAAGCGAACGACTTGACCTTCGCTAACTCGGTGTTGCTTACCACCACTTTGGAAAACTGCGTACATACTTAACTCCGCAATAAAAAGCAGACGATTACTTGATTAAACATATATGTCTGCATTGATTAATCTTATAGGGCGTGAATTTTACGCAAAATTTATGCTTGTTGCAAGCGCTGTTTACCAAAAGATCGCAAAAAGTTACAAAAAAGATCAGCGATACACTTTTTTCAAGCTACAATAATCATAAATTACTAGTTACCCAAAACAAATTATAAAATAATGATGAGTGCTTATATACCGAAAAGAAAAATTAGCCACACCGCATCAATTATTAACCGTTTAACGCTATTACTGTTTTTTTTAGGGATGATTGCTTTAGTCGCATTATCGTTTTCAATTCAGGTAGCCAACGATGCCAAAGGTGGCGCATACATGGTAAATCAATTGGGGCTACTGAGAATGAAAAACTACCAATTGCTTACTATGATTCCACTGAACGAAAAAGAGTATGACCGTTTAAACATATTTAGTGATATTTCTTCATCACAACCGCATTTAATGCTTTTAAAACGTTATGACTTAATGAATGAATTTAATCAATTACAACTTGATTGGAATACTCGCATTGCCACTAAAATACAGCAAGCAAAAAAATTGAACGAGATAAAAACTGACATTGAAAACTATGTAACTCGTATCAACCATTTGGTGCATAAGATTGATCAAAAAACCGAAAGTAAAATTTATTATATTTCTCAATTACAACAATTATTTATTGCCATTATTGTCTGTTTTTTAATTGTTCAAATTTATTACTTGCGTTATTACCTGCTTGCACCATGGCAAAAGCTACTAGATATGGCGGAAGCTATTACAAATCACAATTTTAAAGAACGTTTTAATATTAGAAACCCAAAAAATGAGTTTGATCTATTAGGGCTGGCTTTTAATCGGATGTCAGAGCAGATCGAATCACAATATTTATTGCTAGGACAACAAGTTGCTGAAAAAACAGCCAAGTTACAACAAACCAATAAAATCGTTTCATTTCAATACCAAGCAACAAAACAACTACATACTTCAGAGCCATTATGTGCCCGTTTTTTAAAAATCCTACGTCAATTAGAAGAGTTAGTGCCATTAACTCACTTTCAAATTCGCTTTTATGAATCCGATGATCCTGAGCATTATCAACAAGCCAGTTACGATAACGAGCAAAAATTACCTTATTGCCAAAGCCCTAAATGCAATGCATGTTTAATCTCGTCCAAGCATGGTTCCGAAAAAAACCTTCAACGCCATTGGTATCTTCAAGAAAACGGAGAAAAATATGGGATATTATTTGCTTTGCAACCAACGGGATTAATATTAACCGATGAGCAAGAAAGCTTAATTATGGGGCTCATTGAGCAAATGACTACAGCAATGAAGCTAGAGAGAAAAATAGAACAACAGAAACAATATTTATTAATGAAAGAACGCTCTGCTATGGCCAGAGAACTGCATGATTCGATAGCACAATCACTTTCTTGTTTAAAAATACACCTTAGTTGCTTACAAATGCAATCAGATCTCACATCACAAAGCAGTATTGATTTATTAGCAACCATGCGTAAAGAAATCAATCTTACCTATTCACAATTAAGAGAACTCATTACCTCTTTCCGTTTACGTCTCAATCGCACAGGCTTTTATGCAAGTTTAATCGAACTCATTGAAGAGTTTAACCAAAAATTACAATTCAATATTCAATTTGAATACCAATTACCACTTAATATTATTAATAGTAAATATGCATTTCATTTATTACAGATTATTCGAGAAGGACTAAATAATATATACAAACATGCAAAAGCCACACAAGTCGCTGTCAATTTAAAAATGAATGATGATCAAATTGTTTCTGTTTGTATTGAAGATAATGGTATTGGTTTACAAAACAATATTAAACAGGATAATCGTTATGGACTAATTATTATGCGTGATAGGGTTGAAATACTAAATGGCAATTTATCAATCAACAGCAAACCTCATGTAGGAACACAAATTATGGTAGCATTTAAAGCAAACAAAACCATTCCATTAAAAAAATAGATGAGTAAAAAATGGAACAAATAAATAGTTCAATTCTTCTTATTGATGATCACCCAATGTTAAGAAATGGCGTGAAACAATTAATAAACACAGTAAACCATTTTGAAATTGTGGGAGAAGCTGGCTCAGGTATCGAAGGGGTTAAATTAGCCCAAGAGCTCGATCCTGATATTATTCTGCTCGATATCAATATGCAAGATGTCAATGGGCTAGAAATATTGCGCTATTTACGGGAGAAAAACATCGCAAGTCGCATTATTATGTTCACCGTATCGGACGCAAAAGAAGATATTATCACGGCACTAAAAACAGGTGCTGATGGGTATTTATTAAAAGATATGGAACCAGAAGATTTTCTAAAATCACTCAAAGAAATCTCGCTTGGAAAGTTAATTATGGATGATGCTATTTCACATATTATCCTCAATTATATGCGTCATGGTGAAGAACAGCTTACTAATCAAACTCACGATGTGAGCCTATTGACACCAAGAGAAAATGAAATTTTTAATTTATTAGTTCAAGGCCTGCCGAATAAATTAATTGCAAAAGAGCTAGGTATCGTAGAAAGTACTGTAAAAGTACACATCAAAAGCATATTCAAAAAACTTAATTTTAAATCACGAATGGAAATGACCGTATGGTATCTACAAAGTAAGGAATAATCTTAGCCATTGAAAAATAAAAATAGATAAATCGTTATGCGTTATCTTTGTTTAATAAAGTAAAACAATTTATAACCTAAAAACTTCCTGTTCGGCGAATTAGTAAATAACATTATTCA
>NZ_LZGZ01000197.1:0-30075 GCF_001690515.1 Gilliamella sp. Fer4-1
CCAAAACCCTTACTTTCGTTAAACCATTTTACTTGGCCTGTTTTTTTATTCATTTACTAGACATCCTAACAATAATTAATAATTAGCCTTTTAGGCTCGTATGGGCTTTAACACTGTATTAATTATGTAACTCAACACCATGATAAAGCTATCAAAATTACATTATTAAAGTTAATTGATTTCATAATTTCAACGTTGTTGTTTACCCAGTGCTATTACCGCATAAATTATAATCAAAAGCAAGATGTTAATAATAATTTTTTTTCTTAGAATATAGTTTTTTCTTAAATTTTTAGATAATTACCTAGAAATTGATAAAAGACAAATTATTGCATGATTCAAGTGCTGAAATTACTTCAAAAGTTGGCGTATTATAAAATAAAAAGCCATAAAATATTATTTTATGGCTTTGGATTAACAGTGACTTTTTTGTTATTCAATTTTATTTGTTTTTTGCTCGTTCAAATGACTCAAGTATTTCTTTACGAGCTGCATCGGCATTGTCCCAACCGTCAACTTTTACCCATTTACCTTTTTCTAACGCTTTGTATTGCTCAAAAAAGTGTTTAATTTGTGATTTAAGTAGTTCAGGTAAATCATCAACATCTTTAATGTGATCATATTCTTTTGACAGTTTAGTGTGAGGTACAGCAACAAGTTTTGCATCTTGACCAGCTTCGTCTGTCATTTTTAATACACCAACAGGGCGACAACGAATCACTGAGCCTGGTTGTAATGGATATGGCGTTGGGACTAAAACATCAACAGGATCACCATCTAATGATAATGTATTATTGATATAACCATAGTTGCATGGGTAAAACATCGCTGTTGCCATAAAACGGTCAACAAATACAGCACCAGTATCTTTATCGACTTCATATTTTATTGGATCAGCATTAGCCGGAATTTCAATCACAACGTAAATATCATCAGGTAATTCTTTACCAGCAGGTACATTTAAAAGTCCCATTTTTGTATCCTCTATCTAAGTTAGTATAGTGTTTGTTAATAACAGTAAGCGCACATTATAAAGATTATTCTGTATCACTCAATTTTTTTAAATGTTGAAAAATTTGCCTTGCCGTTTTGGTGGGTTTATTGGCTTCTTGCTCTTTTTTAGCTAAACGCGCTAAGGTACGCAGTTGCTGGCGATTGGCTGTTGGATATAAGCTCATGATAGTTTCCGCATCGCCTGTTGCAATCAGGTCATCTCGTAGTTTTTCGAGTTTATGAAATAAAGAAATTTGTTGATTATGACGATTTTTGAGCTTATCAAGGGCTTGGCTAATGGGATCGATATCTCGGCTACGTAGTAGCTTGCCAATGTATTGGATTTGTCTGCGATACCCTTCTTTTTTTATTTTTTGAGCAAGTTCAATAGCATAAATAAGATCTTCATCGAGAGGAATTTTTTCCAGTTCGTTTTTGCTTAAATTAACAAGCTCAACACCTAATTCTTTTAGCGCTTCCGCATCACGTTTGATTTCGCTTTTACTAACGTAAATGATTTCATCGTCTTGGGTGTCAATAGCAAAGTTGGGTTCTAAATTTGTCTCTTGATTATGATTCATATTATTTCTTTTGTTAACTAATATTCAATTCTAGCTTATTATAACGTATCACTAGCAGAATTGTAGAAAATAATAAAATGAGTATTGAACAAATTAAAAAAGAAGCGATAAACCAAAAAGAAAATTTATCAGCTATTGTCGCTAATGCTATTAAGCAAGCAAAGTCACGAGTGGATGCCGTTGAAGTATCGATTAATCAATCAACGGGTATTAGTGTTAGCACCCGAATGGGGGATACCGAAAATGTTGAATTTAATAGTGATGGGGCATTATCCATTACTGTTTATCAAAACCAACGTAAAGGCAGTGCATCAACCAATGATTTATCCCCTTCGGCGATTTTGCAAACGGTGGATATGGCGATTAATATTATGCAATATACATCACCCGATCCTTGTTCTGGTTTGGGCGATGTAAGCCAAATGGCATTTAATCCTCCTGATTTGGATTTATTTTATCCAAGTGATTTAAATGTCGATAATGCCATTGAACAGGCAAAACAAGCTGAATTAACCGCACTCAATCATTCAAAACTAATTAGCACTGATGGTAGTTATTTTAGTAGCCGATATGGTGTTTATGTTTATGGTAATAGTTTAGGAATGCTACAAGGTTATTGTGCAAGTTCACATTCGCTTTCATGTTCAGTTATTGCCGAACAAGCAGGGCAGATGGAAAGTAATTATGCTTATACCTCGTCACGTGATTTTAGTGAATTAAAATCAGCAAGTTGGGTGGGTACGCAAGCAGCTGACAGAGCAATATCGCATTTAGGTGCTAAGCAAATCGCAACCATGCAAGCCCCAGTACTGTTTAGTGCTGAAGTTGCTGTTGGGCTTATTAGGCATTTAGTCAATGCCATCAGTGGTGGCGCAATTTATCGTAAATCCTCATTTTTATTAGACTGTGTTGGGCAGGCTATTTTTCCTAAATGGCTGACTATTTATGAAGATCCTTATATTTTAAAAGGTATTGGCTCTTCGCCTTTTGATAGTGAGGGCACAAAAACAGTTAAGCGTAATATTGTTGAGCAAGGCGTGTTGCAAACTTATTTATTAAGTAATTATTCAGCGCGTAAATTGGGTTTAACATCAACAGGTCATGCAGGTGGGATTCATAATTGGCTTATCTCGCCTAGCCAAACTCATGCTAGCTTTGATGATATGCTTAAAAAACTGGATAAAGGCGTTGTCGTTACTTCGTTAATGGGACAAGGTGTTAATAGTGTAACTGGCGATTATTCACGCGGAGCCACTGGATTTTGGGTTGAAAATGGGCAAATCCAATATCCTGTTAGCGAAATTACTATTGCCGGCAATCTTAAAGATATGTATAAAAACATTGTGGCAATAGGTAATGATGTCGAAACGAGAACTAATATTCAATGTGGTTCGATTTTGATTGATAATATGAGCATAGCTGGAAAATAAGGATTAGTATGGGTCGTTTTTTTAACAATGCTTTTTTTCAAAAATTAGCTTTGTGGATGCCAGGGTTAAGTAGCCTATTACAGTATAAGCGAGAATATCTTAATTTTGACATTAAGGCGGGTTTATCGGTCGCGGCAGTTTCGTTACCAGTGTCAATTGCTTATGCTGAATTGACAGGTGTTGGTGCTATAGCAGGACTATATTCGACCATTTTGCCTTTAATTGCCTATGCACTTTTTGGATCTTCGAAACAACTGATTGTCGGACCTGATACGGCAACATGTGCTGTCGTTGCGGCTGTTGTGTTGCCGTTAGCAGCTAATGATCCCATATTACGTTGGCAATTAGTCATGATATTAACAATAATGATTGGTATTTGGTGTATTATCGCAGGAAAGCTACATCTTGGCGCTTTGGCTGACTTGCTTAGCCAGCCTATTTTAATTGGTTTGCTTAATGGTATTTCAATCACCATTATGGTTGATCAGTTAGCAAAAACACTTGGTTTTAGTTATGATTATTCTTATCTGATTGAGCGAATCGTTTATTTACCTTTTAAAATATCGCAAATCCATATAGCCACTGCACTAGTTTCATTTTTTACTTTGTTTATTTTAATTGCTTTAAAGCGATTAAAACCGTTATATCCAGCGCCACTATTAGCCGTCATTGTGATGACATTTTTTTCATGGTTATTTAATTTTGAGTATTTTAATATTCGTATTATTGGCAATGTTAGTGGAGATTTGATTCCTGCCAAATCATGGCTTGATTTTGATAAAGGGTTGATGCGTGATTTAGTTGTGCCCTCACTGAATATTGCTATCATTTGTTTTGTTAGTATGATGATAACCGTGCGCAGTTTCGCATCCAAAAATAACTATGAAACCAACGCCGATATCGAATTTAAAGCGCTAGGTGTGGCTAATATTGTAGCGGGGTTATCACAAGGTTTTGTTGTTAGTGGTACCTCATCAAGAACAGCTGTTAATGATGCCAATGGTGGTAAAACTCAGCTAGTTTCAATTATTGCTGCAATATTAATTGGTATTGTCGTGTTGTTTTTTCTTTCGCCTTTACAATATATTCCCACTTGTGTATTAGGCATAATTTTGATTTATTCATCCATTTCATTAATTAATTTTCAAACAATCCTCCGCTTTTTTAAATTTGATCGAGATGCGTTTTATTTAAGTTTAACAACACTGATTTCAGTTCTTGTGATAGGTATTATTCCCGGTATGGCACTGTCGGTGTTACTTGGGATATTTTTATTTTTGCGCCGTGTATTTAGGCCGAAAGATCAATTATTAGGTGTTGATGCAAGTGGTCGAATTCATTCAATAAACCAAGGTGTTAAACCAATCAATAATACTCTGATTTATCGATTTAACTCTCCACTAACTTATTTTAATATTGCCTATTTTAAACGGAGAATTATTAGTTATATTGATGAAGCAAAAGAGCCAATAAACTATGTGATTGTTGATGCAATTCCTTGTTTTACTTATAAAGACGTGAGTGTGTTGTCAGGAATCGATGAATTAGTAAGATCCTTAAAAGTAAGAAACACCATGTTAATCTTATCAGGTCGGCGTAAAACACTCAAAAATTGGTTTAAACAAATGAATATTAAGCTTGATAACGATCATATTGATTTTGCTTATGATCTTTATTTTGCTGTGAGATTAGTTCAAAGTAAAAAGCATATGGATAATAAAATTGATGATGAATATGAAAAGTTATCGTAATCAATGATAAGAACCTAGCAATTTTTTATTATCTAAGATCTCTTTATTTCAATGTATAAAACAATATTAATATAGACAAATCACTACAAATTTAAGTAGAATATCAGATCTTTCAAATAAAGCATTTTAGTAAACAATTTAGAGGTGAAAATGGCACGTGTAACTGTTCAAGATGCAGTAGAAAAAATTGGTAATCGCTTTGATCTCGTTATTGTAGCAGCAAGACGCGCTCGTCAATTACAAGTTGAAAATAAATCTCCACTGGTTCCGGAAGAAAACGACAAAGAAACGGTTGTTGCTTTACGCGAAATTGAAGAAGGCCTTGTTAATAAACAAATTCTCGATATTGCTGATTTCCAAGCGCGTCAAGATGAAGAAGCAGAAGCACGTGCAACACTTCATGAGTCGATTCTTCTCGAAAACACACCATCATACGAATAAGCTTTACAGGAATTGCTTATGCAATATTTTGATAGCTTAAAAGAGGTTGTAGCATCTTATCTTCCTGCTAAAAAAGTGGAATTGATACAAGATGCTTATCTTTTTGCTAAAAATGCACATGAAGGGCAATTCCGATGCAGTGGTGAGCCTTACATCACCCACCCTGTTGCAGTTGCAACAAATTTAGCTGAGATGCGGCTTGATTATGAAACAATTATTGCCGCACTTTTACACGACACTATCGAAGATACTCCGGTTACCTTTCAAGATATTACGAATAAATTTGGTAAACATGTTGCCATTTTAGTTGAAGGTGTTTCTAAACTTGATAAATTAAAATTCCGTAATAGACAAGAGGCACAAGCTGAAAATTTTCGGAAAATGGTGCTTGCCATGACCGAAGATGTGCGTGTTATTTTAATTAAACTAGCTGACCGTACCCATAACATGCGCACACTCTGTGCCTTAAGATCTGACAAGCGCCGTCGCATTGCCAAAGAAACTCTCGAAATTTATGCCCCTTTAGCTCATCGTTTGGGCATTAATCATATTAAAACAGAGCTTGAGATTTTGGGCTTTACCGCAATGCATCCAAATCGTGCCAAAGTGATTGAAAAAGTAATTAAAACCGCGCGAAATACACGAAAAGAGCTTATCCAACAAATTTTGTCTGAAATACGTAATCGATTATTAGATGCTCATATTGACGCCGAAGTTACTGGTATCGAAAAAAACATTTATGCGATTTATCAAAAGATGAAATTGCGTGAGCAGCAGTTTCATTCCATTATGGATATTTATACGTTTAGAATTGTAGTAAAGGACGTTGATGCTTGTTATCGCGCTCTTGGGTTAGTGCATAATCTTTATAAGCCACGGCTTAATCGTTTTAAAGACTATATAGCGATCCCCAAAGCGAATGGTTATCAGTCATTACATTCATCGTTAATTGGACCTCATGGAACACCTGTTGAAGTACAAATCCGCACTGAAGATATGGATCAAATGGCTGAAATGGGCGTTGCTGCTCATTGGGCATATAACGAAACCGATGAAATGAACAATACTACCACGCAAATTAAAGCTCAGCGCTGGATGCAAAGTTTATTAGAATTACAACAAAGTGTGGGTAACTCTTTCGAATTTATCGAAAATGTAAAGTCTGATTTGTTTCCTAAAGAAATTTACGTTTTTACCCCTAAAGGGCGTATTGTTCAGCTACCTGAAGGCGCAACAGCAGTTGATCTTGCCTATGCAGTCCATTCTGATATTGGTTATCAGTGCATTGGTGCAATTGTTGATCGTAAACCTTATCCTCTATCGCAACCATTAAGTAGTGGTCAAACTGTTGAAATTATTACTTCATCGGAAGGGCGACCTAATGCTAATTGGTTAAGTTTTGTAGTTAGTGCTAAAGCAAAATCTCGAATTCGTCATGCGCTTAGGACACTTAAACGTGAAGATGCAATTAAATTGGGACGACGTTTACTCGATCTTTCGTTAGTTAAATCTGGCGGTATTAGTGAGTTATCATCAAATCAAAAAGCTCGTGCAGCTGAGTTAGCTAAATTGCCAACTTTTGATGATGTTTTGTCCGAAATTGGGCTAGGCAATATTATGAGCCATTTTATAGCTAAAGGATTAGAACATAAATCGCTATTACAAAATAAAACAGAACCCAATAAAACACTAGTTATCACGGGTAGTGAAGGCGTTTTGGTTACGTTTTCTAAATGTTGTCATCCTATTCCAAATGACCCTATCGTGGGACATGTCAGCCCAGAAAAGGGACTGATAGTGCATCACGAATCTTGTCGAAATATTTCAGACTATCAAAATAATCCAGGAAAATATATTCCACTTAAATGGGCGCCAGATATTTTTCAACGCTTTGTTGTTGAAATTTGGGTTGATATTTTAAATGTTCAAGGCGCTTTAGCGAATCTCCTTTCAATTATTAATGATGAAAATACCCACTTGCAGTGGTTAAATACCGAAGAAAAAGACAGACAAATTTATACCATCATTTTGCAAATAGAAGTAAAAAACACTCAGCAACTTAGTGAATTAATGCGGAAAATATCGCTACAGTCCGATGTAGTGAGCGTGACAAGAAATATAAATTAGTCATTATGATAAATCGATTTTTTGATCATTTGCCGTTGATAAAATTAACGGGGATTGGTGCAAGTTTAGAAAAAAAATTTAATACATTAGGTATTTATACCGTCAAAGATCTGTTATTGCATTTCCCTTTACGTTACGAAGATCGTACGTCGTCTTGTTCCATTGGCGATGCGGTTATTGGTGAGTTCACTACAATAGAAGGCGCTATAATCAAAAGTGAAGTTGCCTTTAAGCGTCGACAAATGTTAATTTGCTATATTCAAGATGATTCGGGCGTTGCCGTATTACGATTTATGCATTTTACACCCAGCATGAAAGCTTCTTTGATTAAAGGAAAATGGGTGAGTGCGTATGGCGAGATAAAACGTGGCAAAAATCATATTGAAATTATCCACCCACAATTTAAATTTAAAGCCAATGGAAACGAGTCATCAGTCACGTTAGATGATGCTCAAGAAAAATATACACCCATTTATTCAACGACCTATGGACTATCTCAAGCATTGATTCGACGGTCAATTATGGCTGCGCTTTTGTTGTTAAAAAATAATCCACCTAATGAAATTTTACCACCAGAGCTAGCATGCCTCTTTTTACCAGTATTGGATTCTTTAAATATTGTACATAATCCGCCTATTGATACTCAAATTGAACAATTAATGTTGGGTGAGCACTCAGCCATTAAACGATTTATTTTTGAAGAATTAATTGCTTATCATTTAAGTATGTTGATGCTAAAAAAGCATAATCAAAAACAGCAAGCGCATTTGTTTTCTCCAAATCAATGCTTGATTAAACCATTTTTATCATCATTGCCTTTTAAACCAACTTGTGCTCAGCAACGTGTTGTGCAAGAGATTTATCAAGATATGACAAAACCGGTACCTATGATGCGATTAATTCAGGGGGATGTTGGTTCAGGCAAAACATTAGTTGCTGCATTAGCTGCATTAAATGCCATTGAAAATGGTTGTCAGGTAGTATTAATGGCGCCGACAGAAATATTAGCAGAGCAACATTATAACAATTTTAGTACTTGGTTTGCACCGTTGGGGATTAATGTTGATCTGTTGTCGGGGAGATTAACGGCTAAAAATAAACGACAGTGTTATGAGCGTATTCGAAATGGTGACAGCACGTTATTAATTGGTACTCATGCGGTGTTTGTTGATAAAGTGGAGTTTAACTCGTTAGGATTAGTCATTATTGATGAACAGCATCGCTTTGGTGTAAACCAGCGTCTAAGCCTGTGGGAAAAAGGTATTAAAGATAATTTCTTTCCACATCAATTAATTATGACCGCAACACCTATTCCTCGAACACTAGCAATGACCGTCTATGCTGATTTAGATGTTTCAGTTATTGATGAATTACCACCAGGGCGAACACCAATTACTACGGTAGTAATACCAAATACTCGTCGAGATGAAATTATTGAACGGGTAAACCAAGCTTGTTTAGCAAATCGTCAAGTTTATTGGGTGTGTACTTTAGTCGAAGAGTCCGAAACACTTGATGCGCAAGCGGCCGAAATGCTGGTTACCGAATTACAAGCCCGTTTACCCCATTTAAGTATTGCGTTAGTACATGGCAAAATGAAATCGGATTTAAAACAATCCGTCATGCAAGCTTTTAAAGCTGGGAACATCCAATTACTTGTTGCAACAACAGTTATTGAGGTTGGTGTTGATGTGCCTAATGCGAGCTTAATGATCATTGAAAATGCTGAGCGATTGGGTTTAGCTCAATTGCATCAATTACGTGGACGAGTTGGACGAGGATCAGCCGTATCGCATTGTGTATTGATGTATCAAGCCCCCCTAAGTAAAGTTGCTCAAGCGCGCATGAAGGTGATGCGTGAAAGTAATGATGGTTTTGTTATTGCACAAAAAGATCTTGAACTTCGTGGCAGTGGCGAAATTTTAGGTACCCGGCAAATGGGTATAGCTAATTTTAAGGTTGTCGATTTGGTTCGTGATCAACATTTGATTAGCCAAGTGCAACAAGCCTCTTATGACATTCAAAAACACTACCCGCAAAGTGCTACTCAACTAATTGATTGCTGGTTGCCAGATCGTGAAAGATACATTAATGTTTAATTAATTGGAGTAAAGAGATTGATGTGTGGACGGTAAAAAGCATTGTTTGAATCAGTCCACACATTGAAGCCTAATAATTATATTAGCCAATTATAAGAATGATCGATACGGCAATTCTGGTTCATCGGTAAAAATATCTCTAAAGCCACGGTAATGCTGATAATGCATTTTATGTTTATCGGTTGGATAAGTGTATCTACCACCAACTTGCCAGAAGAAAGGCGTAAATCGATAATCAAGACGATCTTTCTTCATTTGCCATAATACTTCAATTTCGCGTGGGTCACTTTGAAAGTTTGCCCAAATATCGTGATGGAAAGGGATCACAACTTGAGTATTAAGCGATTCAGCAGCACGTAAAATATCGGCTGATGTCATTTTATCCGTCACTCCTCGCGGGTTTTCACCATAAGATAGTAATGCCACGTCAATTTTGTAGTCATTGCCATGTTTGGCATAATAGTTAGAGTAGTGGGAATCGCCCGAGTGGTACAACGAACCTCCTGATGTCTCAAATAGATAATTAACTGCTCTATCATTCATGCCATCTAAAATAGATTTGTCGGTAGATGAAACGCCTTTTGGCAAAGTAACTAACGATGTTCTATCAAAAGAGTCTAATACGCGAATTGTAATATCACCAACCTCAATCGTTTCCCCCACTTTGGCAACAATACAACGATCATCTGGCACGCCCCAGCTTTTCCACAATTCTACACAAGCTTTCGGGCCAATAAATTTTACTTTTGGTGAACAGTTTTGAATAACTGCTGCAGCAACATTGACATCAATATGATCGGCATGATCATGAGTTGCCATCACTGCATCAATTTCTTTAATTGCAAAAGGATCAAGAACAAATGGGCTAGTTCTTAAGTTTGGTTGCAATTCACGGACTCCACCCATTCGCATCATTTGATGCTGTTTGTTCATTAATGGATTTGCGTGAGTTTTTTTACCAGTGCCACACCAAAAATCAACAGAAATATTGGTATTACCCGCTGATTTTAGCCAAATCCCCGTACAAGCAAGCCACCACATAGTAAATGTATTGGGTTTGACCTCTGTTGTTTCGATCTCCTCATTAAGCCACGTTCCCCATTCAGGAAATGTATTTAATATCCACGATTCACGGCTAATTTCATTTACTTTACTCATACTCTGTTCCTTCTACAATTTAATTGTTAAACTAAAATAACCTCAACGCCTTGCTCCTTAATGCATTCAATTACGTCCTTATTAGCTTGTTTTCCTGTGATTAAAATATCTATTTTATTAATAGGGCAAAAAAGCATGCCTGAATTGGCTTTGGTATCAATTTTGGAGCTATCAACTACAACAACTAATTTCTCGGTTTTTTCCAATATCTGTTGTTCAGCTACAGCGCCTAATATTTCGTTTTTATAAAGACCTGTTGGTGTTAATGTTTTACCACTGGTAAACATCCACTTGCCAGCATAAGAATCGGTTATGTTAGCAATAGGATTAAGAATAATATTTTGTGTTTTGTTATATAATCCTCCCATAATGATGACATTTTCATGATCATGCTCAATTAAGTAACAAGCTAATGGAAAATAATTAGTAATAATTGAAACATTTTTACCGCACAGTTCACGGCCAAGTAAAAAAGCCGTAGAACCGCAATTTATAACAATATTTTCGTCACAGTTGCATAATTGTGCAGCTCGAATTGCAATACGGGCTTTTTCGTGATAATGATCGGTATTATTACTATCAATCGGTACCCAAATTGGTTTTATTTCTTCTAATCGCATAATACCATTGCGGACTTTTTTAACGCGCCCTTCCTGATCTAGCTTAGTAATATCGCGCCTTGCTGTTGCTGGCGATATAGCAAATTTTGCGATTAATTCGGACACTCTAACCATACCTTTTTCGTTGACTAACGCTACTATTTCATTATGTCGTGCAATTTCGTTCATTTTTTCTTACATTTCATTTTGATTAAATATGATTATTTTATCGTAATTTTTATTTGTATTATTGTCAATTGCTATAATTTTATTTATTAATACTAATATTTTTTAATTTGTTGATAATAATAATTTTAATTTTTTTTGTCTTTATATTTTATTTAAGTTGTGATGCTGATCACATATGAAATTATAGTTTGTTGAGAAAAGTGATCCTTGTCAAAACAATCATAAATAATCATTGAATGATTTATTTTGATTGTGGAATATAACAAGTGTTTTTAATGAGCGATGATAAATAAAGTAAAGTAATCAGCGGTTCCATTCATTTACTTTACGGATTATAAGAAACTTGATGAAAGGCAATTAAATGAAACTCAATATCAGAGGTGAGTGTTGTTCGAGCAGTAAAAATGTCAATAACCGATGAGAGGAACATATGGAAGTAATTTATAACGTATTTTATATTTTTTATAGTCAAGTGATGACAAAAGCACCTTTGTTACTTGGCTTGGTGACAATGCTTGGTTATTGTCTATTACGTAAAGATATAACCACCGTGTTAAAAGGCACGATTAAGACCATTGTTGGATTTATGTTATTACAGGTTGGATCTGGCGTTTTGGTATCAACATTCAAACCTGTTATTGCTAAATTGGCAGAATACCATGGCATTAAAGGCTCTATCATTGATACTTATGCATCAATGGTCGCCGTCGAAACAGGTATGGGCGAATGCTATTCATGGGTTGGCTATTCTGTTTTGCTTGCATTAGCGATTAATATTATTTTGGTGGTATTTCGACGTTTAACCGGAATTCGAACCATTATGTTAACTGGCCATATTATGTTCCAACAGGTTGGTTTAATTGCACTATTTTATTTCCTTTTTGGTTACAGCATGTGGGAAACTATCATCTATTCGGCCATTATCACTGCGCTTTATTGGGGAATATTTTCGAATATGATGTTTAAGCCGACCGAGGCCGTTACTGGGGGAGCAGGGTTTTCAATAGGCCACCAACAACAATTCGGTTCTTGGATAGCGGTTAAATTAGCGCCAAAATTGGGGGATAAAAACGATACAGTTGATAATCTAAAATTGCCAAAATGGTTGCATATCTTTCATGATAGTATTGCCGCAACTACAATTGTGATGACAATTTTCTTTGGTATTATCTTGCTGTCATTTGGGTTAGATAATTTACAAACAATGGCAGGATCCACCCATTGGGCCATTTACATCTTTGAAACAGGGCTTAAATTTGCCGTCGCAATTCAAGTTATTGTTGGTGGGGTGCGTATGTTTGTTGCTGAATTGTCCGAAGCTTTCAAAGGTATTTCAGAAAAGCTAATTCCTAATGCGGTATTAGCTATTGACTGCGCGGCAATTTATGCTTTTTCACCTAATGCGATGGTGTTTGGTTTTATTTGGGGGGCTTTAGGGCAATTCTTAGCGATTGCATTATTACTCATCTTTAAATCGCCAATTATGATTATTCCAGGCTTTATACCAATGTTTTTTTCGAATGCAACCATTGGTGTATTTGCCAACCATTTTGGTGGTTGGAAAGCCGTAATGAAGATCTGTTTTGCCATGGGAATGATAGAGGTATTAGGCTCTGCTTGGGTAATTCATATCTTTGCTCAAAACGGTACGTCGATTGATTCATGGATGGGGATGGCAGATTGGGCGATTTTATTTCCACCGATTTTACAGGCTTTATCTATTTCACACTTATTTATCTATGTTCTTATTGTTCTAGCCCTGATTTATATGTTTTTTGCTGCTAGACAGCTTCGCCAAGAAGAGGCTAACTCTACAAATCAGCCTGAAGTCAACGATAAACATCAAGATGTCAATGAATCAGTACTTGAAAAAATGGATAAGGTCGCCGTGAGTGAAGGTCGCCCAATTCGTATCTTGGCAGTATGTGGGAGTGGGCAAGGCTCTTCAATGATGATGAAAATGAAGATTGCTAATTATTTAAATAAAAAAGGCATCCCAAACGAAATGGATTCTTGTGCAGTGACTGATTATAAATCACGTTTACCCAATGTCGATATCATTGTTGCATCTAAACATCTTATTCATGAAATTGAGGTGAATGAAGGTCAACATGCGTTAGGCGTACAAAATATGTTAAATCCACAAACTTTTGGCGATGAGCTGATAAAGCTGATTGAACAAGTGTTTTCTAAATGATTTTAAATACTAAGGAGTGCACCATGGCTTTAAAAGAATCACTAATTGACAATAACTCTATTTTACTCAAAGCAAATGCTGCAACTTGGCAAGATGCCATTAAGCTAGGCACTGATATGCTAGTCGCCTCTAAAGCAATAGAGCCGTCGTACTACGATGCTATTGTTCGCTGTGTCAAAACAATGGGGCCTTATATTATTATTGCACCAAACTTTGCCATGCCTCATGCAAGGCCTGAAGATGGAGTAAATCGTACAGCTTTTGCTTTAGTTACCTTAAAAAAACCTGTCTATTTTGATGGTGAAGCTGAGCCTGTCGATGTTTTAGTGACATTAGCGGGTAGCACATCGGATCAGCATATGAAAGGATTAATGGAGGTCACTCAAATTTTAGATGATGAAAACAGTGAAACAGGGGTTGATCTAGATAAATTAAGGCGTTGTAACACCAAAGAAGATGTTTATGCCGTTATTGATCGCGCCTTAAATGGAGGTTAAATCATGTATCAAGCATTAAAAGAACGGGTGTTGAATGCTAATTTATTGTTACCTAAATATCATTTAGTGACTTTTACTTGGGGTAATGTCTCTGAAATCGATCGTGAAAAAGGCGTTATCGCCATCAAGCCTTCTGGTGTTGAATATAGCAATATGAAACTGGATGATATTGTGGTTATTTCGCTAATGGGGGATATTGTGGAGGGAAAATTAAATCCTTCAAGCGATACCGCAACGCATATTGAATTGTATAAAGCATTTCCACAAATTGGTGGTATTGTGCATACCCATTCTCGTTATGCCACTATTTGGGCACAAGCGGAATTAGACATCCCTGCACTAGGTACGACGCATGCCGATTATTTTTATGGTGATGTGCCTTGTACGCGTGCACTAACCGATAGTGAAATTGCAATCGATTATGAAAAAAATACTGGATTAGTCATTGTAGAAGAGTTTAAACGCCGAGGCCTAGATCCCGTAGCAATGCCAGGGGCTGTTATCTCTGGTCATGCTCCATTTTGTTGGGGTAAAAATGCGTTAGATGCAGTGCATAATGCGGTCGTACTTGAAGAAGTAGCTATGATGGCTCTTTCCACTCGGCAACTTAATCAAACAATCAAAATTCAACAAACGTTATCTGATAAGCACTATTTTCGCAAACACGGTGCGAATGCTTACTATGGTCAAAAATAGCAAATAGGAGAACAACATGGCAGCACCTAAATTACAAATCGCATTAGATCAAACCGAATTAGCGCCAGCATTAGACGTGGCAAAAAATGTAGCGGGTTTTGTCGATATCATTGAAGTGGGAACCATTCTTGCTTTTGGTGCAGGTATGCAAAGTGTAAAACGGTTAAGAGAACTTTATCCCAATCATATTTTAGTATGCGATTTAAAAACCACTGATGGTGGTGCGATATTGGCAAAAATGGCTTTTTCCGCAGGTGCAAACTGGTTAACAGTTTCAGCTGCTGCGCATATTGCTACTGTCGAAGCTTGTAAAAAAGTAGCTGATGAGTTTAAAGGCGAAATTCAGATCGAATTATACGGGCATTGGACATTAGAAGATGCTAAAGCTTGGCGTAACCTTGGCATTAAGCAAGCAATATACCATCGCTCTCGTGATGCTGAACTTGCTGGTATTGGTTGGGGTGAAGATGATATAACAAAAATGCGTCAATTATCTGATTTAGGACTTGAACTTTCAATCACCGGTGGCATTGTGCCAGAAGATATTCACTTATTTGCAGGCATAAAAACTAAAGCGTTTATTGCTGGTCGTGCGCTTGCTAATGAAAACGGTCAACAAACTGCGCAAGCATTAAGAACGCAGATCGCAAAATATTGGTAACAACAGCATGCAGTTGAAAAAATCAGCTGCATGGTATTTTTTCATATAAAAAATGGGTTATCACAATGCCACAAAGTAACGATATATTAGAAAAACGGTATCAAATCAAAAACACGCCTCGAATAGGCATTTACGAAAAAGCCTTACCTAATCAACTATTATGGCAAGAGAAATTACAAATAGCCAAAAACTTAGGATTTGATTTTATCGAAATGTCGATCGATGAATCAGATGAACGCCGCGCCCGATTAGATTGGTCTGACGAAGAGATCTATTCACTTAGGCATCAATGTGAAAAAATCGGCATTCCGCTACATTCCATGTGCTTAAGTGCGCATCGTAAATATCCATTTGGTTCAGCTAATCATGATACCCGCAATGAAGCTAAAAGCATTATGGATAAAGCGATTACACTAGCTTACAAATTAGGGATAAGAGTGATCCAGCTAGCGGGTTATGATGTCTATTATGAACCCGCTGACTTGCAAACGCATCAACGTTTTATTAAAGGTATGCAGTGGGCCGTTAAGCAAGCTGAGCGAGCAGGGGTGATGCTGGCGGTTGAAATTATGGATACACAATATCTTAATAGTTTAAGCAAGTTCGAAATTTTAAAAAAAGAAATCAACTCGCCTTATTTTATGGCTTACCCTGATGTAGGCAATATTACCGGATGGAATTACGATACTTGTACCGAGCTTATGTTAAGTCGTGATCATATTGTGCAGATTCATTTAAAAGATACCTATAAAGTTAGGTCGAATTATCTTGGTCAGTTTAGGGATCTTGTTATTGGTGAAGGTGAGGTCGATTTTACCGCTATCTTCAAAACGCTTAGAGCCATGAATTATGTGGCTCCCCTAGTTATCGAAATGTGGGCGAACGATGATAATTGGGAAACTAATATTATTACTGCGCAAAAAAGATTAAAGCTAATAGGTGATAGAACCAATTTTCCTATTTTTGACAAGTAAACTAACCTTTTTTTAATCCACAGTTAGAATCAGTTCTTGTACTATGACAACACAATATTAAGTTCTACCAAAATAATTCAGCGGTAGAGCTTAATATGAAATTGTTTAACGTGTGTTAAGGTATATGAATCAATAACAACAAGACCACAACAAGAACACAATTAACCGTTTTGGCATTTTACTTATTGCAATACGCCATCGACTTACTAATTTTATCTATCGGTTTATCTAGACTTGATTAATTACACTTTGCACTGCTATGGGTATCGTGTAATATAGATAGCATCATAAAAAATCGAAATAATCTTGAATACGATATGAAATTAACTATAAAATTACTCTCTATCTTTTGGATTACGTTAGTTTTAATGGGGTGTGGATTAAAAGGGCCGCTTTATCATCCAGTTGAAACCGCATCGATAGTACAGTTTAAAACTGCAACAACAGCTTCAATTCAGTCTGATTCATTGATTAGAAAAATATAAAGGAATAAAGGGATGGATTTTCTGCATTATCAGCAGGGTCACTTATTTGCTAATCAAATAGCTATAGCGGATCTTGCAAAACAGTATGGTACTCCATTGTATGTTTATTCAGCAGATCACATAAGCAAACAGTTTTTAGCCTATGAACAGGCATTGGCTGCTAATAAACATTTAGTTTGTTACGCTGTTAAAGCGAATAGCAATTTAGCTGTTTTAAGTTTATTGGCAAAATTGGGATCGGGCTTTGATATTGTTTCACAAGGTGAATTAGAACGAGTATTAAAAGCAGGCGCTGATCCTAAAAAGATCGTGTTTTCTGGCGTGGCTAAATCAATCGTTGAAATTGAACGCGCGCTTGAAGTTGACATTAAATGCTTTAATGTTGAGTCTGAGCCTGAATTATATCGAATTGATGAAGTTGCAAAAAGATTAGGTAAAATCGCACCGATTTCATTGAGGATTAATCCTGATGTGGATGCTAAAACACATCCTTATATATCAACAGGCTTGCGCGAGAATAAATTTGGTATTAGTTATCAGTTAGCGTTGGATATTTATGAAAAAGCACGATCATTAGCGCATATTAATATTGTAGGTATTGATTGCCATATTGGTTCGCAATTAACCCAATTGTCACCATTTCTTGATGCTGCTGATCGCATTCTTGCTTTAGTTGATAAATTACAATCCAATGGTATTTTTATTAAACATATCGATTTTGGTGGTGGTTTAGGCGTTTGTTATGACAACGAGCAACCTCCGACAGCATTGCAACTCGTCACCGAGTTAAAGAATAAATTAGTTAATTACCCTGATATTGAAATTCTGTTTGAACCAGGGCGATCTATTGTTGCTAATTCAGGTTTGTTAATTACTAAAGTTGAATATACCAAACACCAAGATAGCAACCACTTTGCGATTGTCGATGCGGGGATGAATGATTTAATTCGTCCAGCACTGTATGAAGCTTGGATGAACGTATTGCCTGAAAAACAACCGCAAGCTAGCGATGAGCCATTCATATACAATGTTGTTGGTCCTATTTGTGAATCTAGTGATGTTCTGGCCTATCAGCGTGCGCTTTCGGTTAAGCAGGACGATTTGTTGGTAATTTGTAGTGCTGGTGCTTATGGGTTTTCTATGGCATCGAATTACAATAGTCACCCAAGACCTGCTGAAGTGATGCTAATTAATGAACAACAGCATAAATTAATTCGCCAACGTGAGTCTTTGGATGATTTATGGCGAGGGGAAGTGGTTTTATAGCATTTATAAATAGTGGAAGGGTTAATAATCTCCATACAATATTCTTCTTTGCGTGGGTACGAGTTAACAGCCAAAATAAAAAAAATAAAGAACTAATATGTTTGACAACAAAAGGTAAATTTACGATGAACTTTTCAAAAATGCATGGACTCGGAAATGATTTTATGGTTATTGATGCAGTGACGCAAAATGTTCATCTGTCAACTGAAATGATTAAGCGTATGGCTGATAGATATACTGGCATTGGCTTTGATCAACTTCTTATTGTTGAGCCACCTTATGTGCCCGATAGCGATTTTCATTATCGTATCTTTAATTCTGATGGTTCTGAAGTTGAGCAATGCGGTAATGGTGCTCGTTGTTTTGCTCGTTTTGTTCGTTTAAAAGGGTTAACTCGAAAACGTGTATTAAAAGTTAGCACCATGAAAGGCAATATTATTTTAACCGTAAATGACGATGAGACAGTACGCGTTAATATGGGGGAGCCTATTTTTGAACCCAATAAGATTCCTTTCAAGGCTATTAAAGAAGAAAAAACTTATATAATTCGAGCACAAGAACAGACCGTGTTATGTGGCGTTGCATCTATGGGAAATCCTCATTGTGTTATTCAAGTCGATAATATTGTAACAGCAGAAGTTACAAGGTTGGGAGCGGTATTAGAGCAACATGAACGCTTTCCCGAACATGCTAATATTGGCTTTATGCATATTATCGATCGCGATAATATTAATTTACGGGTATTTGAAAGGGGGGTTGGCGAAACCCAGGCTTGTGGTACAGGTGCTTGTGCAGCAGTGGCAGTAGGTGTTAATCAAGGGTTATTAAACCCGCGTGTTAATGTTAATTTACCAGGTGGTAAATTATTGATTGAATGGAACGGTGGGCATCAACCACTTTATATGACAGGACCAGCTACGCATGTGTATGATGGCTTTATTGCCATTTAATTTTGATATTATCGTTGTTTAACCACAAGACTTTGTTACCGAAAAATTTCAATAGGTAAAAATCTTTCAGAAAACCCATTGATTTTATTTGATTTTTTTTGTTTGTTTTAAAAGGGTGACTTTAATCCCCCAAAAACGTTAGATATATAATATGATAGAAATGAATTATGGTTGCAAAAACTACTAGGAATAGACGAGTAAGAAAATCCCAGAAAAAACCATCTTCTGTACAATTGAATGATGAAATTGTCAGTCAATATATTATTGATAACCCTGATTTTTTTATACGAAATGCACGATGTGTAGAGAGTGTTCAAGTGCCTCATCCTGTTCGTGGGGGGATTTCATTACCTGAATGGTATATGGCACGCCAGCGCAATAAAATTAAGCAATTAGAATCCGAAATTACGTTGTTAATGGAACATGCTAGCGCTAATGAGCTACTTTTTAACCAAATGATGGATTTACAAATTGAATTGTTCAAAGCGCAAGATTTAAACCAATTAATAGTCATATTAAACACATGGGCAAAATCGTTAGGTCTCAGTGGTGCTTACTTATATCTTTTTGACGACAAATGGTTACTTAGTGCGCCGTCAAATTATTATCATTTAGCTTTAAATACGTTACAGTTTGATTTTATTCGTGTTAGGCATTTACAGTATAGCCAACAATATTTAGGGACATTGAATTCAACGGAAATTGATTTTTTACTACCAGAACATGGTTATATTGGCTCGGTAGCTTTATCATTATTAGGACAATTTGGTGATCTGGGACTGTTAATGTTTACTAGCACTAATCCAGAACATTACCAAGCAGGGCAAGGGACATTATTACTTGAAAAAATGAGTGAAATTTTACCTATTTTAATTAGTAGATGGATCATGCGAATAAATTAAGGAAAGATCATGGCTCAGCCTAATCAAAATGTCGATGCTCGATTAACTTTGCCTGTTGA
Organism: Gilliamella sp. Fer4-1; assembly: GCF_001690515.1. Taxonomy (NCBI): domain Bacteria; kingdom Pseudomonadati; phylum Pseudomonadota; class Gammaproteobacteria; order Orbales; family Orbaceae; genus Gilliamella; species Gilliamella sp. Fer4-1. Next base: position 20,056 of record NZ_LZGZ01000197.1, read on the forward strand.
GCAGTTTTTAAATTATTTAAAGTCAGAAAAACAGCTCAGCTTAAACACACAAATTAATTATCGGCGTCAACTTTATGCGCTTATGTCATTGGCAAAAGATGCCGAAATTTCAACTTGGCAAGATTTAGACTCTTCAGCTGTAAGATTGTTAATTAGTCGTAGCAGACAAACAGGGTTACAAGCTAGAAGCTTATCATTAAGATTATCTGCGTTGCGCAGCTTTTGTGATTGGATGGTAAAAAATGAATATCTTAACGCCAACCCAGCTCGAGGCGTGCTAAATCCCAAATTAGGTCAGCATCTACCAAAAAATATTGATATTGACGAAATTAATCAGCTACTTGAAATTGACCATAATGATCCGCTTTCTGTTCGTGATAGAGCGATGCTTGAAGTTATGTATGGTTCGGGGTTACGCCTTTCTGAATTAGTTACGCTTAACTGTCGAGAGTTAAATCTAGTTGATGGTGAAGTCCGTGTAATGGGTAAAGGAAATAAAGAGCGAAAACTGCCATTAGGCCGAGAATCTATCAAATGGATTAAACGCTGGTTGTCAATGCGAGATTTTTTTATTCCACAGGATGATGCGCTGTTTATTTCAAAGTTAGGTAAACGAATTTCACCACGTAATGTTGAAAAACGATTTGCCGAATGGGGCGTTAAGCAGGGCTTAAGTAGCCATGTCCATCCACATAAATTACGTCATTCATTTGCAACTCATATGCTCGAATCAAGTGGTGATTTGCGAGCAGTGCAAGAGTTGCTTGGGCATGCTGATTTATCTACGACTCAAGTTTATACGCATTTGGATTTTTCACATCTGTCTGAAGTTTATGATTCAGCCCATCCACGAGCTAAAAGAGGAAAATAAAGATGCACTTTTATCGCTCTATTACTACGATTAAAGCGCTGACTTTCGATCTGGATGATACTTTATATGATAACAGTATGATCGTTGAAAAAGCGGAAGACGAGATGATCAATACGCTTAAGTGTTATGAACAGTTGCATACTTTAACTCTATCTGAGTATTTTACTGAAAAGTATGCCGTGCTTGCTGATAATCCCGAAATCTATCATGATGTTAATGTTTGGCGAGCTCAAACGATTAAATCGTTATTAAGTAAAACCAATATTCCAAAATCAAAATTTACCGACGTGATTGATCAATCCGTTGCCTGTTTTAATTTTTGGCGACATAAGATGAAAGTACCTGAATCAACACACTTATTATTAACTCAATTGGCTGCTAACTATCCTTTAGCGGTGATCACTAATGGTAATGTCGATATTAATCAAATTGATTTGGGGGATTATTTTCAATTTTCCTTGCGATGTGGTGAATGTACGCGTTCAAAACCTTTTCCAGAAATTTTTAATTTGGCCGCTCATAAATTAGCTATTCCATCACACCATATTTTACATGTAGGGGATAATTTATTAACGGATGTCGCTGGTGCTATTGATAGTGGTTTCTTAGCTTGTTTTATCAATATTTATAATCGCGATATTTTACAACTTGAGGAAGCAAGATGCTTGCCCCACATGGAAATAACTCAATTGTCAGAATTAGAGAATCTGCTATAATCTTTATTGTGTCTGTATAAATAAACAGTAAGATTAAGTGAAGATAAATTATGTTAATACCAGCGATACATTTTCTTAATAAATTTCTTTTTTCTTGGCTGCAAGTCGACAATAGTGGCTCAAGATATGATAACAATATTAATAATACACTCGACATTAATGCTGGTTAATGTTTTCGATTACTAAAATAGGTTATGAACGTAATGCAAAATAATAAATCATTATTAGACGACCTGAATACAGAACAACAAAATGCAGTCACCACCGATAATCAATATACCATTGTCCTTGCTGGAGCAGGGAGTGGTAAAACGCGAGTTTTAGTTCACCGTATTGCTTGGCTTTGTATTGAGAAACATTATTCACCAGGATCAATTTTTGCGGTTACTTTTACCAATAAATCTGCTGCAGAAATGCAAGAGCGAATTCAAACATTAGTAGGCGAAAGTTATTTTAATGGGATGTGGGTAGGGACATTTCATGGGCTGACTCACCGTTTATTACGCATGTTTCCTGAACAAGCTAAGTTGCCACCAAATTTTCAACTTATTGATTCTGAAGACCAAGTTCGGCTCATCAAACGGATTTTTCGGGAATTAAAAATAGATGAAAAACAATGGTCACCTAAACAATGTGCTGCTTTTATTTCCACTCAAAAAGAAAAGGGGTTACGTGCTGGCGATATTGTTCCAGAAGATCCTAAACAAGTTATGTGGCAAACGATTTATCGCGATTACCAAGCTATTTGTGATAGAGTTGGTTATGTTGATTTTTCTGAATTAATCCTAAGAGCTTATGAACTGCTTTGCCGTGATAATGAAGTATTAACTTATTGTCATCACCGTTTTTGCAATATCCTCATTGATGAATTTCAAGACACAAATCATATTCAATACCACTTTGTACAAAAGTTAGCAGGTGGGACTGCCAATGTAATGATAGTAGGGGATGATGATCAATCTATCTACAGTTGGCGTGGTGCTAATGCAGATAATCTTCAATTATTTATTAATGATTATCCTGAAACTGAAATAATTCGATTAGAGCAAAATTACCGTTCGACAGGTAATATTCTTGATGTAGCAAATAAATTAATTGCACAAAATAAAAATCGGTTGGGAAAAAACTTATGGACAGATAGAGGCAATGGTGAACTCATTTCGCTTTATGTTGGCTTTAATGATGTTGATGAAGCGAGGTTTGTTATTGGTCAAATAAAAAAACTGCATCAAGAAGGCGAAAATTATGCAAGTTGTGCAATTTTGTACCGAAATAATGCGCAATCACGCATCTTTGAAGATACCTTGTTACAAGCTGGATTACCTTATCAGATTTATGGCTCTATACGTTTTTATGAACGGCAAGAGGTAAAATTAGCACTTGCTTATTTACGATTATTGCACGACCACAATAATGATATGGCGTTTGAAGCTACAGTCAATACACCGCCACGAGGTATTGGTAATGTTACGCTAGATAAAGTTAGATTGGCAGCAAAGCAACATAATATTTCATTGTGGCAAGCGTGTATAATGCTAATCCAAGCTAATGCATTGACAGAAAGACAGTGTTCGGGAATTAGTCGTTTTTTGGAGTTGATAGATTCTATTTTTAATGAAGTAGGTACGCAACCATTTTATAAGCAACTCGACGCGATTATTAAATTATCTGGTGTATTGCAAATGTATGAGCAAGAACCTGGCATTAAAGGTCAATCCAGATTAGAAAATCTTGAAGAATTAATATCCGCAGCTGAGCAGTTTTATCTTTCTAATGAAAACACGGTTATTGAAGACAGCGAAACGGGTAAAACATTGACTGTTTTAGAGTCTTTTTTAGCTTATACGTCGCTAGAAAGCCGGGATGCAAATCGCGAGCAAGATTTAGTTCAATTGATGACACTGCATTCAGCCAAAGGCCTTGAATTTGATAATGTATTTATTGTTGGATTAGAAGAAGGGTTATTTCCAGCCCTACGCTCTTCCCAAGAACCTGAAAAAATAGAAGAAGAAAGGCGTCTTGCTTATGTTGGTATTACTCGAGCTCGTAAATTTTTGACCCTTTCATTAGCTGAGCTAAGGCGTCTATATGGACGTGAAGAACGTAATTTACCTTCCCGCTTTTTGGCGGAATTGCCTGTTGATAAATTAAATGAAATTAGTTATCGAGGCGATATTACCTTATCAGGCAAAGAAAAATATTATGATTCCAATGAAGATAGGCAACCTTATCGTGATCGCCAAAAATCTTATATTAAGAAAACTTGCCAAAGTGATGGTTACACATTAGGTCGTAAAGTGTTGCATAACCGCTTCGGCGAAGGCACGATTGTTAACCTTGATGGAGACGGCGATCATAAGCGAGTACAAATTGCTTTTGTTGATGAGGGAATTAAATGGTTGGTAGTTAAACTGGCTAATCTTACCTTACTGTAAACTTCATTTTTAAGTAAGATTCTATAATTATCTGATGAAACGGGGATTGAGCGTTAAATTAATCCCCGATTTTAATCTACCTTATTGATCTGCTTGTTCTCTTACAGATTCCGAAAAAATCTGGTCAAATGGTTGGTTAGTTCGATTACAAATCCAATTATCATTTATATATTCAAAATGATAACCTTGTATACGAGTGGCTAACCAGACCTGAAAAAGAGGCTCTTGGGTATTAACGATGATTTTACTGCCATTGGGAAAACTAACAGTAATGACATTGCCATTTGCTTCATAGTCCAAATCGATATCATGCTTATCTGCATAATCATCCAAATACAATTCAAGTTTATTAAATAGCTCATCAGTAAGTGCATGGAATTGTGCGGTATTCATAAAAGTATAATCGGTTAGGTAAATAATGGCATGATATTAGCATAAATAGATATGCTCTGCCACACAGCAAGGTGGCAAGAGTAAAATAGGTACAGATTTAATTATTAAGGTGCTAGCGGTAATGAACAACCAATAACAAGTAACTTATATTGCTCACTACCTTGGTTTGTATTTACCCAGCGATTTGGCATTTCAATTGTATTGACTAATGTTCCATCGCCAAAGTTGTTTTCAATTGTTCTGAGTTTGCCCTTTGCTAATTCCATTTTATCGCAATTAGCATAATAATCAATTTTAATGGAATGATAAGGCGTTTCAGTACCATCATTATTTTTTTGAACTAATGCTGGACTGTAGTTAGTCACTTCACTAAATACACGGATTTTAGTATTAAAAGGGTGAAGTTTAATCGATTTTCTATCTAAAAAAGAATAACCAACAATATCATCTTCGTTCGATTTCGATATTGGAATGAATTGCTCACCGACTCTAGGATCTTTCAAGCTTTCAGCTGCTGTATTTTCATTTTTTTTAGCGTCATTATCGATTTTTTCTTCAGCAGCATGGCTAAATGTGGCAAAAGAAAAGAGAATTAAAAATAAACTGACCTTTTTCATTTAAATATTATCTCCATCTTTTGAGGTGGTTTCTATAGGGTTAATGTGCGTTTGAGGTTGTTGTTCCTGTTCCTGTTTTTCTTTTTTCTTTTGCATCTTTTCTTTATATGCTTTGATTTTTTCTTGAAGCTCGGCTTCTTGTTTTTCAATAATTGGTTTTAGATCTGGTCGAATAACAAATAGTTCTTTTTTCTCTATATCACCTTGGATAGAACAAAAAATACTACTTTGGTTATTGGCAACTTGTTCTAAGTAAAGTGCTTTATTAATAGTTCCGATCCTTGGTATAACGCCATCAATAGCATAAGGATCGTCTTGCCATGTTGCTGGATTTAATTTGTGATCATAAATTTGGGAATTTGCTATGTAAACATTGGTATTGTATGGTAACCAATTAATATTATTTAAAGCGCCTTTAACCTCAATTTCATTATTATCAAAGATAAAACCCCAATATAAAAAATAACCATACAAGGAGGTTGGAATATAGATATTACGATAACCAATAATCTTTAAACCATGATATTCAAGTGTTTTTTTAAACATGACTTGGTTTTCATCAAGATTTTGAATAGACTTAACGGGAATATAGGTTACCTGTTCAGGCGTAGTCGCTAAGTCAACATATTGGTTGATTGATTCTTGGTGTTTAGCAAGTTGTTCAAAAAACTGATTATCACATTGGAGAAATGTATCAATTACTTTGTCTGTTTCACGTTGCTCGGTATTGGTCTGTGCAAAAGATATACAAGAAATAAATGAAGCACAAACAAGCACAGAAAGTTTTTTTAGAAGCATGGTGAGTTTCCTTGACCAATAAATTATACTTATTTTTTGGGGAAAATTATTGTAAAGTAATGTAAATATGTGTGTCAATTAACATTACGTAAATCCTCAATAAAGACGATTAAATCGCCGTTTTTAAATGATATTTTAGCCAAATCACTGATAATTTTGTTTCTTAAACTCACACATCCACCCAATGATAGCGTTTGCTTTGTTAAGGGATACTGAAAACCTGTGATAGTTAAACCAGTCACTTTTGAAAGTGGCATTAGCGAAATAATACGATTTTTTACATTAGTCATCTTTTGATAACGTTTGGCAAAAAAGAAATAGCAATAATTATCATAAAATGTTATTTGAAATCGATGATAATATTTCATTGCAACAGAAATATTACCTAAAAAGTGATCGCTAGCATGACCGCAAGCGCCATAAATATCGAATGTGGTTACGCCTTTATCTGCTAAAAACAAGATTGCCTTTTCAAAATCCGTTTTATTTTGATCGGGAGTGTGGATAATTTCAGTTTGCTTTGGAATGGTAAGGTTATTATTGAAACTATCTAAATCACCAATAATAAAATTGGGTATAATCGGTGAGTTAATCAAATAGTTATGATAAGCGCCGTCAGTTGCTGCAATATAGGTATAGCTATCTAAATTGTTGGGGTAAAACTTCGGCGGCTCACCATTGACAAATAGTAGGGCTGTATTTCTTTGCATGATTACTTTCTCAGATGTCTTTATCCGTTAAGCCGTAACATCTTGCTTTCTGGGATGAAATGTAAAGGGTAAACGACGGTGGTGGTAGTCATTCACCCATTGTTTAGTGTGTGAAGGATGTCAAAAAGCTAATGTATAAGCCATAATAATTGCATCTTCTCGTTTACCATCAGTTGTTGGATAATAGCCTTTTCGAACTGTTATTTGGTTAAAACCCAATGATTGATATAGTCTTATTGCTGGTGAATTTGATTGCCTTACTTCAAGCCAAAGTGTTGTAATTGGGCTTGGCGATGTTATGGTTATTAATTTCTCTATCAAGTGGTTGAGTAGATCTCTAGCCAGCCCTTGTTTTCTAAAATTGGGATGGATAGCGATATTAAATAACTCAGCTTCATCGAATGCTTGGTGGCAGATACAAAATCCTACTAGCTGATTATCGACAGTTATTTTAAAATTTAAATACCCATTCCCGTGGTTTGAAAAGAATGTCTGTTTTGACCACGGTATCGCATGGCAGATCTGTTCTAATTTAAAGGCTTTAGTTAAATCATTTTTTGTTAGGGTGGAAATCGTTTTCATATTGACATAATTGTTGCCAAAGTTGGCGTTTTTGTTGTGATGCATTTGCAAGTAAGTCTAAACTTATGGTTTGAATTGTAAGTGAATGCTCCCAATGCTCATCAGGTTTAATATCAATAAACCAAACCACGGTTTTAATCTCACTAGCAGGTATAATAAGCTGTGAAGGCGTTAAGACCAGTACTTGCTCTTCGGTAAGACGAATAGCATTTAAAATATCAAAATAGATTTTTTGCGTTGGTTTTTGTTCGGCCACAACGATTAAACGAATCTCGTCACTAATGTGTGTGGATACTTCACCTTTCAATACGGCTGGTCTGCGCAAAACATACTGCGTTATATTGCATTGCTTTAGGTACCAATCTTGTTGCGTCATTATCGACTTAAGTTTTTTATTAGAGATTAAAGGTGGTTAATTGTATAATCAACGCATCAATTTATAAAGGTTTTTCATCGAGGAAATATGGCCATATCCACTTTTACTCCTGCAAGTCAGGTTCTTGAGCGCCGCCAAGCATTTTTTAACGATAAAAATGTGGTGATAGCAGGTGATATCCAAGATAGTTATCCATCGGTTATGTCAGCAAATCAAGTTAAGATTCATTGCACACAATTTCATACGTATTTACGTTTAAAAAATAGCGCACGAGGCAATCATACCTATTTTTCATTGTTGCCAGAAGTGGATTTTTACGTTGGAATGAACACACTGATTTACTATTGGCCCAAAACGAAAAGTGAAGCGCAGTTTCAGCTATCGTATTTATTACATAATATGCCTAAAGGGAGTGATATTTTTATTATTGGTGAAAATCGCACAGGCGTAAAAAGTGTTGAATCTTTATTAGGCGATTTTGGGACAATTCAAAAAATAGATAGCGCAAGACGTTGTGGGTTATATCATTTTCAGGCAGAAAACCGTTTAGCGTTTGATCTTAATGAGTGGTGGTTAAGTTATCATTTAACTATTGAAAATCAAGATATCGAAATTAAAAGTTTGCCAGGTGTATTTAGCCAAAAAGGGTTAGATGCAGGCAGTGAGTTATTATTAAATGCATTAATAGATCATGCTGATATTATAAAAGGCAATGTATTGGATGTGGGCTGTGGCTCGGGTATATTATCTACAGTGCTTGGTAAATTATGCCCTGATATAGAACTGACGTTATCCGATGTTAGTAGCGCAGCAATTGAGTCAAGCAAAATGACGTTAGCTAGTAATAGTGTAAATGGGGCCGTTGTAGCCAGTGATGTTTTTTCTCATTTAAATGATAAATATCATCTTATTGTTTCGAATCCCCCTTTTCATGATGGTAAACAAACCAGTTACACTGCGGTTAATTCCTTAATTAAGGAAGCTAAAAAACATTTAAAATTAAATGGTTATTTGTGCATTGTGGCAAATTCATTTTTACCGTATCAAGCCATTTTAGATGAAACATTCAAATGTGTTGAAGTGATAGCCCAAACGACTAAATTTAAAGTTTATTTAGCAAGCCATTAATAAGTGAGGTTTGTTTATTTTTTAAAGAAAAGGATGCGTTGCAATACATATCACAAGTTTTATAAATAAAGGGGCGATTTTATCACCCCTTTATTTTAAAATGTAAATAGTTGTTAGATTTAAATTGATTTCACTATTATTGATATCATATCTAGATTATGAGAGGGCTTCTTTTAATGCCTGCATTTCATTATAGGTAAAATCACAGCGCGTAAATTCTTGATCAAGAAGAATAGGAACAGAGTTGCTTTCACCGACTACGGCCAACGCATTACATTTATTTCTAATCCTATCACCTATAATGATTGGTCCACCGTTTGAGTCTTTATTAAAATTGGCTGCATATTTAGCATTTATTCCTTGTGCATTGTTTGCACGATATAAAGCAGTTATTATTTTACCATAAGAGACTAATTTAACTGGCACAATAACAGGTGTTAATTTTTGCCCATTAATTTCCTTGATAACTTTTGTCATTTTATGTGTTCTTAAAAAACATCCTAAACTCATCCATGTAACCAATAATAACAAAAGAATAAGACCAGTAGTAGCCACAAATACAGTTCGCATATTATCAATAGCTAAATTGAGTGTTACTAGTGATGGATCATCGGCAGAAGCCACAGTTACAACTTGATAATTTCCTTTTTTCCCTCCAATGAAAGTATAATCACGCTTAATAACTTGTCCTGTATCAGTGGTAATTTTCACTGAACAGTTATCAACCGCACGTTTTGCACGACATGTACCTTCTACATCATAGTTAACCACAACTGGATTCCGTGATATTTTATAATCATCAATTAATCCAGGATAATTTCTTATGCCCATAAACATAGCTAACACAAATAAAATTATTGCTGCACCTATTCTTCTTATTTGATGAAGTGAGCCTTCTTGCTTTAGTTTCATAACTTTTAAAGGGCGAGTTGGAAATACTTCTACTAATTTATTCGTCAATCCCATTTTATCAATATACTCCTTACTAAAATAAAAATTTCATGTCTAAACTAAAATTGTGTTATTAAAGGTTAACCTTTAATAACACAATAAAATTAACAAGTTATTACTTTCTTTTATTAAATTGGACTAAATCTTATCATAATATTTATTTTATAGGAATCACTCGCGTTGTTTCAGTGATTTGAAAAATGATATCAAATTAAATAACTCTGGAAAACTGTTGCTGCCTTGCCATTTTTCGCATATAAATATCAAAGCACATACAAATGTTGCGTATCAGTAAATGCCCTTTACGTTGAACTTTAATTATCTTGTCATTTACTGTGACTAATCCATCTTGTTGCAATGGAGCGAGTAGTTTTAAGTCTTCAGCAAAATAGTTATCGAACTGGATATGAAATTGTTCTTCTATTGCTTTTTTATCTAAATAA
>NZ_LZGZ01000198.1:0-30038 GCF_001690515.1 Gilliamella sp. Fer4-1
AGAAGATATTAAATGCGCACTTCGTAAAAAAAGAATTACTTTAAGATCGCTTTCAATAAATGCTGGGCTTGCGCCATGCACATTAAATAATGCCTTGAGGATATCTTATCCAAAAGCTGAGCGTATTATTGCTGATGCGCTTGGTTTAGATCCTAGAGAAATTTGGCCTTCTCGTTATCAATATAAATAAGGGGTATTTATGTGGATTACAGCGCAAGATTTAATGCAAGTTTCAGGTATGCCAAAAACGGCTCAAGGGATTGCATACAAAGCAAAATCTGAGGGTTGGGAACGTCGAAGGGTCGAGGGAGTCAAAGGTAGGGTTTATGAATACAATGTCTTTTCTTTATCTATCTACGACCAAGCTCGTGTTTTGAAGTCAAAAAACAAAATTATGATTGGTGGTAATCAGATAATAGATAAGCCAGAGCCAAAAGAGAAAAGCTATTGCGCTGAAGTTCTGTGGGCTCGGTGTGATAAAGCGACAGACAAGCAAAAAGAGGAAGCAAAAATTAAAGTTGCAGCTGTTGTTGCGGTCAGGCAGTTAGTCGCTACCGGCACAAAAACTGTTGAAGCTTTTAATATTGTTGCAATAACACACAAACACCCATCCGGCAATGTTAGGCGTTGGTTTTACCAAGTTAAAGAAATTGAGCAGTCTGATTTATTGCCGGCATTAATAACTGGCAACATGGATCGTGATTATTCATCTCGGCAATACAAAATGACACCTGAAGCTTGGGACTTTTTCGTTGCTAACTATTTCAGACCTGAGCAACCGGCATTTAATGCGTGCTATCAAATGCTGTGTGACGTCGCTAAAGACAAAGGATGGTCTATTCCTCATAAATCAAGCTTACGCCGAAAAATTGAGCGAGAAATTACGCCAGAGCAGCAAATACTCTGGCGCAAGGGTGAACATGCATTAATGCAACTATATCCGGCTCAAGAGCGTAGCGTAATGGATTTAGGTGCGCTTGAATGGATTAACGGCGACGGCTATTTGCATAACGTGTTCGTCAAATGGTACAACGGCGATATTTTACGCCCAAAAACATGGATTTGGCAAGATGTTCGCACTCGTAAAATTTTGGCTTACTACTGTGATGTTTCAGAAAATAGTGACTCAATTCGTTTGTCATTGTCTGACGTGATTGAGCAATACGGCATACCGAAGCATGTCACTATCGATAACACAAGAGCGGCAGCGAATAAGTGGTTGACGGGCGGCGTGCCAAATCGTTATCGCTTTAAAGTTAAGCCAGATGAACCGTTGGGAATTATTCCGATGCTGGGCATTCAACTGCACTGGTCAAGTGTAATGTTCGGTAAAGGACACGGTCAAGCAAAGCCAATTGAGCGTGCGTTCTCACATGGAGGTCTTGGTGAGCTTGTTGATAAGCACCCTCTTCTTGCTGGTGCATATACAGGGGCAAATGTGCTTGAAAAACCCGATAACTATAACAGCAAGAATGCTGTTGATGTTGATGTGTTCCTGAGGGCGCTTGAACAGGGTATCGCTATGTTTAACAGTAAGCCAAATCGTAACACAGAAGTTTGTGGCGGTGTAATGTCGTTTGATGATGCATTTAATGCTAGTTATCAATCGGGCGTTATTAAAAAGGCTACAGCAGAGCAGCGCCGATTATTGTTGCTTCCTTCTGAATCTGTCACTGTGCGCTTTGATGGCACGTTTACAATTGATGCTGGTGGTTCAATTCGTGGTGCTAAAAATCGCTACTACAATGAAAAATTAATCGGCATTCGACCAAACAAAGTTGTTATTCGATTTGACCCAAGAAGTCTACACGATAGCGTGCTTGTTTATACACTAGATGGTCGCTTTATTTGTGATGCTCAGTGTTTAGAGCGTGTCGCATTCGGTGATACTCAGGCTGCTCGTGAGCATAAGCGTGAGCGCACACAGTTTGTTAAACGACATAAAGAGGCCGCTAAAAATCAAAAACGCATGTCGATTCTTGAGGTACAAGCTTTACTGCCTGATGTTGAGTTGTCTGAACAGCCTGAATCAAAAGTTGTTGAGATTTTAAAGGCGGAGCACGCAAAAAACGGAGTTGCAATAGATGACGATGCTGACAAGTCAACTGCTGATGTGCTTGATTTTGATTCAGCGTTCGATGCTGGTTTAAAAAAATTAGTAGCTAAAAATAATAAGGAGTAATTGGATCATGTTTGCAGGTATTAGAAATGAAATAAAAGCAGCGGTTGAAAATGGTGAGAAATATAGTGCTATAGCAAAACAAAGCGACGTTTCACCTGCTGCGCTCAGTCAATTTATGAATGATTTGTACGCTGGTGACAATCAGAAAATTGCTGACAAGTTGACGGTCTGGCTTGATAACAAAAAGAAAGCAAACAACTTGAAAACCGCGCCAAGCTTTGTTGAAACACCAACAAGTAAAAAGATATTTAATGCGCTTGATTATGCAAAAATCGCTGGCTGTTTTGTTGTTGTATACGGCAATAGTGGTGTTGGTAAAACTAACGCAATCACTGAATATGCCAAGCAACCCAACGTGTGGCTTATCACTGTTCGCCCCTCATCATCAAAATTAATTGAGTGCTTATATGACATTGCTTGTGCACTCGATATTGATTATGCACCCAAAAGACTTGGTACATTAAGTAGCGCTATATGCAAAAAAATGCGAGAGACCAAGGGGTTGCTGATAATTGATGAGGCTGACCACTTACCCTACGATGCGCTCGAAGAAATTCGTTTGATTCAAGAGATGACGGGGGTTGGTGTTGTACTGTGCGGTAACCATCAAATCTATTCTAAATTATCAGGCAATGGCTCTCGCAAAACCGACTTTGCCCGCCTCTTCTCACGTATTGCTAAAAAAGTGGCGATTTTAAATACAACCGCAGGCGATATTGATGCTATCGCAGATGCTTGGGGCATTGACGGCGCACGCGAAAGAAAGCTGGTGCACGAACTTGGTAGAAAGGCGGGCGCACTTCGTATCATTAAAATGACGTTATCACTTGCTGCGATTCTTGCAAATAGTAGTAACACAGCAATCAATGAAACACACATTAGCGCAGCAATTAGAGATTTAGAAGGTGTTTGATTATTTATCAATTTGATGAGAGGAAAATCATGCAAGAACAACGTAAGCCGTACAGTGCTGAAGAAATCGCGCTAACAATGAATGATGTATCAAAAATTATAGAGCAGCTATCGAGCGAGGGGTTTTTGGTCAACAAAGTTGTAATCGGTAATGCTCTACGCCCTACTATTTTTTTATTTAGCAATGACAAGTGCCGAGATTTAATAATATCCGGTAAAGCGTCGTATCAGCATTTTAATAATGTCGTGCCAATTAAGCAGGGCGTTTTTGAATATTCTGGATGTCGTGTGGTTTGGTCTGAAAGTTTGATTTGAACGAGGAAAGGAAAAATGAACGAGAATAAATCTTGTAAACAGTACACTAATGAAGATGTTATGGCTGGTTACTGGAAAGATGCAAAAGGCGCGCTTGTACCGGTATCAATGATTAAAGATATCGACATAGAGCGTGAGCAAGTCGTTGAAGAAATCATTAAACATGCAAAATTGCTTAATAAAGAATTATCGCTTTTTAAAGCTAAGGCGTTTGGTGATATCGCTGCATTTATAGAGTTATCCGCAGAGCAATATAATGTCAATTTGGGCGGTAAAAAGGGTAATGTAACTTTATTTAGCTTTGACGGTAAGTATAAAGTACAACGCACAATGCATGATAACATAGCTCCAGATGAGCGAATTTTAGCAGCTAAACAGCTAACCATGGACTGTGTTAACGATTGGTCAGAGAATGCACGCCCAGAGCTTAAAGCCATTGTTAACAGAGCTTTTGCGACAAGTAAAGATGGTGATTTAAAGCTTGGTAGGTTGCTTGAATTGCGCCGTCTTGACATTAAGGATGAACGCTGGCAAAAAGCAATGGACGCATTAAGTGAGTCGCTTCAAGTTGTCGGTAGCCGTTCTTACATACGTGTTTATGAACGCATTGGCGACAGTAACGAGTATCGACCGATTGCACTGGATATTGCGGGAGTTTAATATGACAAAATTACAATTAATTAAACTTATTCATATAGCCAAGCAAAAGCTTGGCTTGGATGATGAAACGTATCGCGCTTTGCTTGTCGCTGAAACTAAAAAAAGCTCGTGCTCTAAAATGCTAAAACATGAGCTTGAGAAAGTTTACGAAACAATGAAATTGAAAGGGTTTGAGTATACAGGCGTAAAAAAGAAGTATGGTGCACCGGTTGTCAAAACATCAGATCGGCGTGATGACATAAAAAAGATCCGCGCTATCTGGATCACAATGGGACATCAAGGGTTTATTTCTGATTCACGTGATAAGGCGTTAGATGCATTTGTCGAGCGCATGACAAAAAAAATTACTAGCGGACTTGGCATTAAAACTCATGCATGGCTTGACTCTTATTTAGCTCAGCATGTTTTGGAGTCTTTAAAGAGCTGGCATATACGTGAAATGGTTGATAAATTTTTATTAGTCAACGGCGTATGCTATAAAAACAACGTTCTTTATTTGCCCGATAGTACATCATACAGCGGGTATGATGAGATCAGAAAGCTTTATGAAGATGTGCTTAAAAAGAGATACAAAGGGAGGCCAAAATGAAATTAGGACGCTGCACTATTTGTCATAGCGATATTCATCTTGACGCGTTGGTTGAAGATGAAGCGGGACGTGAAGTTTTGTCTATGCTGCTTAAATTTACGCATAACTGTGCCCGTCCGCTTGTTGCTTATTTAGGTTTATTCCGCCCAGCTAAATCTAACCTGAGTAATTCAAGGACAGCTAAACTGATGCAAGAGGTTCTTGAGCAATTCAAACCCAGCCGTCATTTGGCTCACGCCCTTAATGAGACCGTTAAGCAAATTCAAAAAAAACGCGCTAGCGGTAATGAAATTAAGCCGCTTGCAAATCATAATTATTTAAAAACAGTTTATAATTCAACTACGCACTTATTTTTGTATACTGAGGTAAGTAAAGAGGATGCGCCAGCAAAAGAAAGCAACGAAGTTTATTTTGAGCAAATGTATCGCGCTAAAGCCGATTTTTCAAAAATAAATGTCGAAGGTGCGCAAGAATGGTACCAAAAAAGGAGGGAGAGAGATGGTCGATGATAATTTAAAACTGTTCGACGATGATCATGAGGAACTGGGATTTGCACTTGATACATTAGACAATATGACTGATGTTATAATGATTCGAAAAAACTGGCCAAGGCTTTTATCTGAGTTTGTTGATTTATTCTGTGCGGAGCTTGTTAGACAAGGTATGCAAAATGAAAAAGCAATAATAACATCAACCAAGCTTGTCGGTGTTTTGGGGAATTATTTTGGCGGACGTGTTTGCTATATCCCCAACGGCGAAAGACTGAAACAAGCAATACGCGATAATCGAATTTTCCTTGATTACCAGATTAGTGACGGGAATATAGCAGTGCTTGCAAAAAAATATAATTTAACAGATAGTCATGTTTATTCTATCATACGGGAGCAATTAGCATTGCATAGAAAAAAATATCAACCAGACATGTTTGGAGGTAAGGAATGAAATGTAAAAAAATATTGTTTTTAATGATGTTATCTTGCTCATCTTTTGCTGCAAATCTTCCCGCTTGCAATGACAGCAAAGTTATTGATGAGGTGAGACAACAAAACAAGATGTCAGTTGTAGCTAACCTTGCAGGAATTAAAAATTTAAATGATCCGTCGATTAACGAGATCAGTAAACAGCTTAAAAGTCTTGATATCAAGTTAAAAAATATAACTGATTTACAGTTAAAAAATGATTCAGGTATTCTTGTTTGTCGTACTGAAATCGGGTTGTTTGTTGGTGATAAGTTAAAGAAAGATGATATTGTGTTATATGTTATCGAAAAAGATAAAAATGACCCCAACAAATTTCAGGTAAAATCAAAAATAGCTGCATTTAATTAATTTTCTTAGAGCTACCACAAACCCAATCTACCTTTAGTTCCCCTATCCTTTAATTATTAAAACAATTAAAGGATAGAAAATGGAAAACCAATTATCGCCTCATTTCAAAAAATCCGAGTTCATGTGCAAATGCGGCTGTGGCAATGTTTTATATGCTTATGAGTTGCTAGATGTGCTTGAGGGTGTGCGTGAGCATTTCAATGCGCCAGTCATTATTAATAGCGCTTATCGCTGCCCTACCCACAATAAAGCTATTGGTGGCACGCCAACCAGCCAACATATGAACGGCAACGCAGCTGACATTGTTGTCAAAGGTATTCGGCCCAAAAATGTTGCTGATTACCTAGAATCTAAATATCCAAATAAATATGGCTTAGGTCGCTATAAATCATTTACCCACATCGATGTGCGCAAAAACCGCAGCCGTTGGGGCGCTAACTAATGATTGAGTCCGCTCACTCAATTGACGATTACGTCAAAATGTATCCAATTTTACGTAATAAAAAATTTTTAGAGCTTTTTGAGTTTGCTCGTGAGTGCGTAATGAATCGTGCGATAAGCGGTGATAATTACGAAATAGTTCCGTTATATAGTCACGATTCTACTTATCAATCTGTTTTTACAAAGGGTTGGCAAAGTGTTAGTGAGCAAGATATCAGATTACAAAAAGCTCTTATGGATTTAAGGAAATTAAAGCATGAAAAAAATACTTGAATTAATCACAAACCCCAAAACAGGTAAATTATCATCATCAGATTGTGCAGTAAGTTTGGCTTTTGTTGTATCTAGCATTGTTGTGCTTTACCAGTGCTTTAATTATCAGCAAAACGAGCTGCTGCTTGGTACTTATTTGGCGGCTTGGGTTGCGCAATCACAAGCTAGTAAGCGCGCTGCAATTAAGCGTGATGTTGAATTGAAGGATGATTCTAATGATTAAATTTTTAAAAAACTTATCCCCTACTGTGATTGTGCTGTTTGCACTTTCGATAATTAGTTTTTATTGGATGCAACAAAGCCAAAAGTTGGAGTCCAAAATTGCAACTTTAAAAGAGAATTTTACGCAAGAAAGATTAGCGATTGCTAATGCTCATAAAATCGAACTGCAACGCCAATCAGCGCTTAATGATGAATTAACACACCAGTTAATCGAAAAACAAAATCAAATTACAGAGCAGTTACAACAATTAGAGAGCGTGATAGATGATGCAACTAAAAAAGATGGTGTTACTTATAACGGTATCGGTGCTGACAGCTTGTGCGTCTACAAAAGAGCCCATGGCTACGATTGTAAATAACAAGCCGCCGATGTCGGCCATGACGCTACCAGTAAGGCCATTGCCGCCCAAAAACGGCAAGCCCGCCGAACTGTTGCGTTTTGCTACGCAGTACGGTGCTTACTGTCAGCAATTAGAAAATAACATAAAAATAATTACAAAGTGGGGAAAACTGCAAAATGGACTTAGTCGATAAAAGTAATGATGCAGAACAATTACTGCGTAACGCAGAGATTGATAACTATATTAATAGAGTTCGTCCACAGCGAGTTAGTGATAGCTGTATTGATTGTGATGAACCAATCCCTGCTGAGCGATTAAATGCGGGTGGTTATATCGTTCGCTGTATTGATTGTCAGTACATATATGAACTTAAGAAAAAACAGGGGTGATTATGATTGATTTTTTACGGCAGCATTGGTCGACGCTCAGCTCATTGGGTGCGTTTGCATTGTCGTTTTTAGTGATGTTTTTAGCGACAAAATTTGCAAAACGTGAAGAATTGGATGCTATTGCTAGTGATGTATCAAAACTAAAAAAAGATGTCTCGACAATTCAGGGGCAACTTGAGTCATTACCGACAAAAGATGACATTTATAAGCTTAATTTAGAAATATCAGGGCTGCGGGGTGATATTAAAGAGATAAGGCCGGAGTTAGCTGGAGTCAAACGAATTAGTAATTTGTTATTAGAAAACGAATTAAAGGAAGGCAAGAAATGAACTTTAGGCAACTATTAGATGAAGATCGGCGGCTGGTTGCGCTCCGTGCATTATGCGACTGTGGCGGCTCAGCAAATGAATCGGTATTGCAAACATGTTTAGATCAGTACGGTCATCGCATCAGTCGTGATTTAACTCGTTCGTATATGAGCTGGCTCGCAGAACAAAACTTAATTAAATTGCAAGATATTGCGGGCTGCTTTGTTGCTGATATTACGGGGCGTGGTGAAGATGTTGCAACTGGGCGTGCAACTGCTATTGGTGTAAAAAAGCCACGGGCAAGCGATTATGACTAAACAGACACGCGGGCGACCGTCTAAAGTTGATTTGCTACCGCCAGCGATAAAAGATGAATTGCACAAGCTGTTACGTGATAAAAGCATGACGCAGCAAGACATCCGCGCAGCTATCAATGAGCTTATAGATGAACATGGGCTTGGTGATGATATGAAGTTAAGCCGTACGGGACTAAACCGTTACGCAACAAGGATGGAAGATGTTGGCGCTAAAATCCGTCAGTCGAGAGAAGTGGCGGAAGTATGGACAGCGAAATTGGGTGATGCACCGACTTCGGACGTTGGTAAATTATTGCAAGAAATTGTGCGCACGTTAGCTTTTGAAACATCAATGCATATGAGTGAAGGCGGTGAGGTTGTAGAGCCGAAAGCTTTGGCTCAAATGGCATTAGCAATTCAACGTGTAGAACAAGCTGCAATTATGAGCCACAAACGAGAAAAAGAAATCCGCGCTGCATTTGCTGAAGAAGTTGCCGAATCAACTGAAAAATTAGTAAGAACGGCTGGCATGAGTGCCGAAACAGCACAAAATATTAAACAGATGATTTTAGGTGTTGCGTAATGACTGAGTTTAAAACTGATATAACAACTGTTTCAGCATCAGTTAATGCTATTTTAAATAATGAATTTAATCCCGATGATGTTTTACTTGGTTATCAAAAGCGTTGGATTGCTGATGCATCTGTGTTAAAAGTCGCCGAAAAGTCTCGGCGTACAGGTCTTACGTGGGCAGAGGCTTGTGATGCAACATTAACTGGCGCGATGAGTCGCGATGCTGGTGGACGTAATACGTTTTACGTCGGTTCTAGCAAAGACATGGCGCGTGAGTTTATTGATGCATGTGCAATGTGGGCTAAGGCATTTAATTATGCGGTTAGTGAAATCACTGAAGAAAATTTGATCATTGAGAATGAGCGCACAGATGTTTTAACATTTGTTATCTATTTTTCATCAGGTTTTAAAATTCAAGCGCTTTCATCTAACCCGAAAAACCTGCGGGGTATGCAGGGTAACGTGGTAATAGATAAAGCCGCATTCCATGAATATTTGCCCGAGCTTTTGAAAGCAGCAATGGCTCTCACGATGTGGGGTGCCAAAGTGCGCATTATCTCAACACACAATGGCACTGATAATAATTTTAATGAGCTGATCCAAGAGATAAGAAAAGGCGCACGTAAAGGGTCTGTCCATACTATTACGCTTGATGATGCGTGTAATGATGGCTTGTATCGTCGAATTTGCCAAGTTAATAAGCTTGAGTGGACTCAGAAAAAAGAAGATGAGTGGAAAGCCGATTTATTAAAAGGCTGTTTTACGGAGGATGACGCCCTTGAAGAGTATTATTGCGTACCCAAAAATGGCGGTGGTGCTTACATTCCTCGCATTCTTATTGATAACGCTGCCAAAACCAAGCATAAAGTTATACGTTACGAAATGCCAAAAGGTCACATGCTTTGGACTGAGCCTGCTCGAACAACTGAAATTACAACGTTTTTCAATGAAAAAATCAAACCAATACTTGATAAATTAAATAAAGAAACCCGTCATGCATACGGCCAAGATTTCGCTCGTAATGGCGACCGTTCAACAATAGCGATTGAGAGTATCGAACAAAGCACAACTCGTAAGATGCGATTAACAATAGAGCTTCATGATGTGCCATACAATCAGCAAAAAGAGCTTGCTTTTTTAATTATTGATAACACACCAAGAATCATTGGTGTCGCTACTGATGCAACAGGTAATGGTGGTTATCTCGGTGAAGCGTTGCTGTTGCGCTATGGTCAATCAATGGTTGATGCTGTGCATACTACTGAGAACTTTTATCGCGAATGGTCGCCGAAATATAAAGCGCTCTATGAATCTGGGTTTATCGAAATACCTAAGGACGAAGACATTATTATTGACCAGCGACATCTACAGATAATTCGGGGTGTGCCCAAAATCGACAAATCACGAGATAAAGGCGGTGATGGTCAGAAGCGTCACGGTGATAGTTGTGTTGCCTATATTATGGCTGTTCGAGCAAGCTATATGGATGGATTTGTTGCTGAGTTCACTACCATACCGAGTAAACACGAGCGTGAACGAGCAAAAACAGGTCGAAATAATAGATATGATGATTTACCAAATTACGAAAAAGGATGCTGGTGATGCTGAATTTATTGAAACGCAACAAATCAAAATTTATTGAGCGAACCGAACCCAAATTTAGTTTGCCGACAACAAATAAAGTACCGCAAACGGAAAGGCGGAATGACAGTACAATAGTTATAAAGCGTCATGAAAGTACTCATCCATCAATCGGTTTAACTCCAGCTCGAGCTGCTTCAATATTGTTAGAGGCGGAGCGTGGTACATTGTACCCGCAATGCGAATTAGCTGAAGATATGGAAGAAAAAGACACGCACTTGCAATCTGAATTAGGTAAACGCCGCCGAGCTGTGCAGGGTTTAAATTGGCATATAGTTCCCCCTCCCCGTGCAACTGATGCAGAACAACGGGATGCGGAGTTATTGACCGAAATTATAGAGTCTTTTACGTGGTTTGACGATTGTATCTATGATGCAACCGATGCGATTTTGAAGGGTTTTAGCTGTCAGGAGTTTGTAGGTTGGGAGCAAGTTGATGGATTAATGCTGCCAACAGGCATTGAGTATCGTGACCCGAGCTGGTTTCAGTGTCACCCTGATAATAAAAATGAGCTGCGATTACGTGATGGTTCACATGAAGGGCAAGAGCTTGCTCCCTTTAATTGGATATTTCATACCGCAAAATCAAAAAGCGGCTATTTGTCGCGTATAGGATTGATTCGCACTTTGGTGTGGCCATTTATTTTTAAAAACTATTCAATACGCGATTTAGCTGAGTTTATCGAGATTTATGGCTTACCGATACGAATCGGTAAGTATCCGGCGGGTGCTACTGACAAAGAAAAAAATACATTGCTAGAAGCTGTCATGCAAGTTGGCCATAACGCTGGCGGCATCATACCAACGGGAATGGAACTTGATTTTAAAAACGCTGCAGAAGGTGGTGCTGAGCCGTTCACGTCCATGATTAACTGGGCTGAGCTTAGCATGTCTAAAGCCATATTGGGCGGAACGTTAACAAGCCAAGCCGGTAGTGTCGGCTCACAAGCACTGGGAAACGTGCACAACGAAGTGCGTTTTGAAGTGCGTGACAGTGATGCTAAACAATTAGCTGCAACGTTAACCCGTGATTTAATTATGCCGCTGTACATGTTAAACGGTAAATCGTTTAACGATCCGAATCGTCACCCTCGCTTTGAGTTTGATTTAAGTGAACCAGAGGATTTAACAACCTACGCAAGCAATTTACCGACTTTAGTCAGCATGGGTATGAAAATATCAACGGCGTGGGTGCATGATAAGTTGCAAATTCCAATTGCTTCTGAAGATGATGATATTCTTAAAGCAGCTGAGCCACAAATGCCTGCGTTTTTAAGTGCTAAAAATCCCAAAGGGTTTGTGACATTAAATGCTAGTCAAGAGGTCGACCCGTTAAAAGCAGCACCTGCTGTAATTACTGGTAATGACTGGCAACAAACAATAGACCCCGTTTTAAAGCCAATTGTTGATATTATTATGCAAAACGATTTAGCAACAGCTAAAAATAAAATTGAAGATCTGTATAGTGATTTAGATAGCGAACAGCTTCAAGATATGATTGCTCGTGGTATCTTTGTTGCTCAGTTATGGGGTCGATTAAATGCTTGATATAGATCTTGGTTATGCAATGAAATTGGAGCCCAAGCTTGCGGTCGATTACTTTCGATCTAAAGGTTATAAAATCACATGGAACTGGCAAGAGATGTCCACACAAGCACATGCGCAGGCATTTACTGTTGCCAAGGCAACATCACTTGATGTGCTTGAATCTATCCAGCTTGAGCTTGATAGAGCACTGGCAACGGGAACGACAGAGCGAGAGTTTAAAAAGAACCTTAAACCAGTGCTTGAAAAGCTTGGTTGGTGGGGTAAACAGATTAATGTTAATAGCCATGGGGACGCCGAAGAAGTGCAGCTTGGTAGCCCAAGGCGCTTGAGTACTATCTATCGTACTAATCTGGCAACAGCATACCAAGCGGGTCGTTATCAGCAACAGTTAGCCAGTAGCGAAACGCACCCCTACTGGCAATATATTGCAACCATGGACAATAGAACGCGTGCCGCTCACGCTGCATTGCATTTAAAAGTATTCAGATATGACGATCCAATCTGGCAAAAACTCTACCCGCCCAACGGCTGGGGTTGTCGTTGCCGTGTTCGTGCATTAACTAAGTCACAGGTTGAACGTGAAGGATTGGCTGTTGAGTCAAGCAAGGGGAAATTAGAAACGTATGAAGTCAGTGCTGGCACTAATGACTCGGGTGATGCGTGCCAATCTGAAGTAACGCAGTTTAAATCAGGCAATCAAACAATGCGAACTGATGCCGGCTGGTCGGGTAATGTTGGTAGTGCTGCCATGGGTTCGGATATCAATATTGCCAAAAAACTTACAACATTACAAAACAGAAAACTACGTCAGCAGGTTATTCAATCATTAAATAATGCGCCTGCACGTCATGATGCATTTGCTCAGTGGGTCGGTAGTCTCTTGACAACAAGACGGGCAGGTAACGCTGTGCAGCCGCTCGGTTTTATGACTGATGATATTGCAGAGCAAGTCAAAAAAATATCAGGGATTGAGCCAGCCAGATTATTTGCTGTGAGTGAAAAAAATATATTGCATGCTGACAGCCTAAAACACCAAAAAACCTGCGTTAAATTAACACTAAAAGATTATCAATCATTGCCTAAATTGATTGCTGATGCACAAGCTGTGCTGTGGGATAAGCAAAAGAATAATTTGCTTTATATAGCGAAAGGTAGCGACACAATGAAAATTGTTATTAATGCGCCATATAATTTGAAGGGACAAAAAGACGCGCTTGATGTCGTAATTAACGCATACAAAGCCAGTATAGTTGATTTGCAAAAAAGTATAAAGGGCGGGCTGTATGTGTTGTTGAAGGGTGAAATATAAAAGCCCTGTGTCAGGGCTTATTGTCACGGCGGGGGTCGAACCCGCATACACATGTGGCGCTGAGCGCTTATGCCGAATTACCATTACTCGTACGCAACAAGCTTACTATAAAACAAGATAAAATATTATGCAAATAGATTATAAGTTCAGTGATGAAGCAATCCAAGCCAGTATAAAACGCTTGCAAGGTCTTGGCGCAGACATGACGCCCATTACTCGCGGCATTGCTGCCGTGCTAGCAAGTGAGGCTGATGATGCTTTTCAAAAGGAAGCCGACCCTACAACCGGCAGACAGTGGCAACAACTTACGCCGAATTATGCTGCCAAGTTAACAGTCAAAGGACTGACCGGTAAAATGCTAAATAGAACAATGGGCGGTTTGGCAATGTCATTAACTACTGATTTTGATGCTGTCAGTGCGGTTATTGGTTCAAACAAGGTTTACGCAGCTATTCATCAATTGGGCGGAACGTCAGATATGCCAGCAGCGCCAGCGGCTATTCCTGCTAGGCCGTATATGGGATTATCTCAATACGGCATTAGGGATATTATCGATATAATTAATGTAACGCTCTCTAACGCGATTAGCAGCCAAAGATGATAAATATTGCATACAAAAATATTTAAATGATTCTAGACGTTTTTAAACGTGTTTTAAATGGGGTTTAGTCCCTACCTCCCTCTTCTCTTCTTGGTTCTTATTTGTTTTCTTCCTTAAAAATGTTTGAAACGCCACAAACCCAATATTTTTTCATGCTCGCTATTCTAGCAGCATGAAAACGAAAAACACACTCAACAAAAACAAGATTGCCATTTTATCGGCAGCGTTAAATTCTGCGGGTGACGGCTGGTATCAATTGCTGCCCGCTGGCGAATTTAAAGCCCGTGATGGCCGCCCCTTTGATGTTAAAAGTGGTCACTGGTTTTTAGATGAAAATATAGCTACTGCATTCATTCAACGCACAATCGATGAAAGCAAAGGCAAGCCAATTCTGATTGATTACGACCATCAGACGCTCTACAAAAATGAAAATGGGCAAAAAGCGCCCGCTGCTGGACGGATTGTTAACCCGTCGCGGGATATAAAATGGATGCCAGATGGAATATATATCAAGCCGCGCTGGACTGCTATTGCTGAATCTGAGATTGCTGACGAGCAATTCAGTGAGTTATCTGCTGTTTTTCCGTACGACGAAAAAGGGCATCCACTTTATTTGCGGATGGCTGCAATAACTAACGACCCAGCGTTGCTTGAAATTAAATCGTTAGTTGCGCTTGCGGCTGAATTTTTTAACGAAAACGAACAAAGGGAAATAAAAATGAATGAAGCATTAAGACGCATTCTGGTGCAGCTCGGTGTTTTGGGCTCTGATGATTCAACTGAATTAAATGATGAAAACATAACAGAGTTTGCAAACAAAGCTGCTGAAAAGTTGAATGCGCTAATAGAAGCATCAAAAGCTGCTGTTGATGTAAGCAATGCGCTAGAAAGTGCAACAACAACTGAATCTGCTATCACCGAGATTGTTGATGTTGTTGATAGCTCACTTAGCGAAATCGAGGAAGCTGAAGTCATTGTCGAAGAGGCGGCGCTAAGTGGTATTGATTTAAGAAAAGCCGTACCGGTTTCAGCATATCAGAGACTTTCCGCACGCTATGCTGCGCTAAGCGCAAGTGCTGGTGATTCAAGTATTAGCGAGTTATTGCGACGCGGGCGGCAGCGTGGACAGGTTACTAATGCGAATATCAGCTATCTAACTGCTGTTGGTCGCAAGCACGGCGTTGCTGCACTGTCTGCTGCAATTAATGCCATTCCGCCAATTACTGCGCTGTCAGCAAAACAAACTAAAGCGATTAATAAGCCTGTCAAGCAAGTGGGCACTGCAGTCTTGTCTGCTAGTGAAAAAGAAGCGGCGCGGTTGTTGGGTATCACTGAAGCTGAATTTCAAAAACGTAAAAAAGGAGCAGTAAAATAATGGCTATTGTAACTAATGAGCTGGTACAAAATTTATTTACAGCATGGAAAGGCGATTTTCAAAAAGGCTTGTCTGGTGCTGAACATCAATATTCAAAAGTTGCGACTGTTGCGCCTAGTACGTCACGCTCAACTACTTACGGGTGGCTCGGTGATTTTCCTGCGATGCGGAAGTGGATTGGTGAGCGTGTGCTGAAAAGCATGAAAGAGCACGGTTATCAGTTAACAAATGATGACTATGAAGGCACTGTTGTTGTTCCAAAGAACGCTATCGCAGATGATGAGGTCGGCGTATATAGCATGATGTTTGAAGAGATGGGGAACTCAGCTGCAAATCTACCCGACGAGCTTGTTTTTGCAGCATTGACAAAAGGATTTACTACACATTGTTATGACGGTCAAAACTTTTTTGATAAAGACCACCCTGTTTACAAAGAAGTTGATGGTTCTGGCAGCGTGGTTAGCGTGAGTAATGTGCTAGAAGATCCGAATTATACAGTACGTTCTCGATTGTTCCCGTGTGATTAAGCCGCTTATTTTTCAAGAGCGTCAGCAACCAAATCTTATCATCATGAGTGATGACAAAGACGAAGCGCTATTTATGCGTAAAGAGCTGCGTTTCGGTGTTGATTCTCGTTGCGTGGCTGGGTATTCATTCTGGCAGCTGGCGTACGCGGTTAAAGCACCATTAAACGGCGACAACATCTGGCGAGCAATTGAAAATATGCGAGCAATTCGTGGTGATGGTGATAAGAAATTAGGTATTAAACCGACGCATCTGGTTGTGCCAACTTCGCTAGAACAAGCAGCAACAAAAGCGCTTAAGCGAGGTTTGACAGTGGAGCAAGGAGCAACTGTTGATAACGAGTTGCAAGATCGTCTTGAGCTTGTTGTCGCTGATTATCTTGGTTAATTAAGGTATGTGAAAATGAAACCAAAAATTGAAGTTATCAATAATCGACACGACGGTTATCGCCGAGCTGCGATAGCGCTTAAAAGAGGCAAAAATGAATTTTCAGAACTAACTGACGAGCAAGTCAAAATGCTGCAAGCTGATCCTGAGTTGGTTGTGACAATCATCGAGGTGGAAAAATTAAATGAAGATTCTGGTGATAATTGCGGTGCTGGTAGCTCTGCTAGTAATTCGGGTTTGGGTGCAGATGAAACCGGTAAAAAAGAAAAAGGCGATGACAAAACTGGCGGAGCAACTGGCGAAAGTGGCGCTAAAACTCCGGAAGATCCTCAATCACATCTTGAGTTATCTCAAGCAGTTGTGGTTGCCTTAGCTGAATCTGATACGTCTGTTTTCTTTAATAAGGACAGTACGCCTAGAATTACTAAATGGCGCGAAGTAACGGGTAATGCTGAGCTAGAAAAAGAAGAAGTAATCAAGGCGATTGAAGCTGCAAAATCGGGAGAGTAAGAATGATGTACGCAACAGCGCAGGATATGTACAAAAGGTACAGCAAAACAGCTATTAATCAGTTGGCTGATAATAAAATTGATATTGATGACGAAACTGGCGAACAATTACAAGCTCGTGAGCAAATCATTAATAATGCAATTCTTGACGCATCTGCAGCGATTGACGGCTATATCAGCGGACGTATTAAGTTACCCGTTGACAAGGTGCCAGCTGTGCTTGTTCGCGCTGCTTGTGTGCTTGCGTATTACAATTTGTCTGACAGTGTTGCGACTGAAAAAACCGAAAAAGATAAAGATGACATCATTCGCTTTTTAGAAAAAGTGGCTGCGGGGCAAATCAGCTTGGGATTGTCTGTTGATAACTCGAAGCTTGCCGAAGTGGGTGATGTTGCTGTGGTCACTAGCGCTGGCTCGGTGTGGGCTCGTAATCGTTCAAAGGGATTTATTTAATGAATAAGCTATCACCGACGGCGGCACTTGAAAAAGAGCTGATTGATTGTATTAAAAGTCATTTTGCGGGTGAAATTAAGACAGTAGAAGCATTGGGTGGAGCATGGACTGACGAGACAATGCGTACGCTTTTGAAAGTAGCGCCGGCTGTTTATGTAGCATTTATTGGTAATTCGCCCAGTGATTTACGTTATTGTGTTAAGCAGACATGGGCGTTGTTTGTTTCTGTCAACGTGCTTAATGGTGTCAGAATTGAGCCAGAAAAAGCATTTCTAATACATGACTATCTAATAAAGCTACTAAACAATCGGCGATTCAATTGTGCAGCTCGTGCAATGCAATTTAGTCAATCTGCAAATCTATTTAGCGATTTATCTGCAAAACGTGGGCTATTCGTTTATGGTCTCTATTTCATTGTTGATATGCCACTGCCGGCTAATAATGAGCAGCACACAATCGATGATTTTATTACTTACTATCATAAATTTATATCAGTAACCCCTAGCTGGGAATCATTAAATACATTGCCACAGGACAATAATAATGACTGAATTTTTTATTAAACCCGTTAGCGGCGTCACAGTTCGTGACCCCGAGACATTAGAGCCGTTAGCAGAAAGCGGCGAGTTAAAACCTAAAAATAGCTATTGGCTTCGCAGATTGAACGATGGCGACATCGAAGTCGTTGAGCAAGCAAAGAAGAAAAGTAAAGGAGCTGAATAATGGCTGTTTCATTTAACACAATACCAAATACGGTGCGCGTACCACTTACTTATGTTGAGTTTGATAACTCGCAAGCGATTACGGGCACACCGGTTAAAAATAATAAAACTCTGGTTTTGGGATTGCGCCTACCGAATGGCAAGGTTAATGCTGGAGAGCCGACGCGCATTACTCGTAAAGAGCAAGCCGAGGCGGCATTCGGTCGAGGCTCGATGCTAGCTGAAATGTTAAAGGCATTTTTAAATGCAAATCCATATGCCGATTTATATGCGCTAGCACTAGATGATACTGATGACTCCGTACACGCAACGGGTAAAATTACAGTTACTGGTACATGTAGCACCGCAGGACAAATCGCATTAATGATTGCGGGTATATCAATTCCTGTTTCTGTTCGTCAAAATGAAACAGCAACAACAATTGCAAATAAAATTACTGCAGCAATTAATGCCAATACATTACTACCAGTTACCGCAAGTTCGTCAGGTGCGGATGTGGCGCTAACATGTCGCTGGGGCGGTATAACGGGTAATGATATTGATGTTCGCATTAATTATTATGCGGGTGAAACTCTTCCAACCGGTATTGCTATTGATATTTCAAAAATGGCTGGCGGTGTGGGTAATCCAGATGTGTCACAAGCTATTGCAGCTTTGGGTGACACGTGGTGGACAGACATTATTAACCCGTTCACAGATACCGCTAACTTGAACTTATTGAGTGAGGAATTGCAATCAAGGTGGGGAGGTATTCGTCAAATTGACGGGCTGTGCTGGATTGCGTATAGAGGCACGCACGCGCAAGCAAGTACATTTGCGTTAGCACGCAACGATTATTTATTTACATGCATACCAACAAACATATCACCAGAACCGCCGTATATTTGGGCATCTGTCAATGCTACGGTTTGTACTTATGCGCTAAATATCGACCCCGCTCGCCCTGTACAAACATTAGAGTGGGTATTAAGCCACCAGCAATTGCTGATAGATGGCAGTGGAATGAGCGCAATTTGCACTTATTTGATGGATTAAGTGCTTATAACGTCAATGCAAATGGCAAAGTTCAGCTAGACCGTGTTATCACAATGTATCGTGTAAATAAGTATAACGTTGAAGATGTCAGTTATTTAGATGTCGAAACAATTAAAACGTTGTCATATATACGTTACGCAATACGCGCACGTATTACGCAAAAATTTCCGCGGCATAAGCTTGCTGATGATGGTACGCGTTTTGGTGTCGGTCAACCGATTGTAACACCGGCAACTATTCGGGCAGAATTGATTGCGTTATTTACAGAGCTTGAAGCAATGGGCTTGCTTGAGAATTTTGATGCGTATAAAGAATCGTTAATTGTCGAGCGTGATGCAAATGATAGAAATCGCATTAACGTGCTCAGTAATGACGATTTAGTTAATCAGTTCCGCATTTACGCACATTCAATCCAATTTTTACTATAACGAGGGTTAATTATGCAATATCAAGGTACAGCCATTATTAGAGTTAATGGTCGAGAAATCGAATCATTAACTGGTGCAACATTTACAACCGGCGGGTTTACGCGCCAGCCGGTTAAAGGTGCGCGGGTTTACGGGTTTAATCAAACCCCTATCGAGGCGACGATTAACATGACTATTCCGAATAGTGCTAACACGTCAATCGCTGATCTAAATAATATGACGGATGTGACTATCACATTTATCCCTGATGCCGGTAAACAATGGCTGATGCCGAATGCTTGGGCAAACGGCAACGCCAGTGTCAACGGCGAGGGTAATATTACATGCGGCTTTACATCATGCGAAGCAAAGGAGATTTAAATGCAAATTAAATTAAAAGATGGTTTGCTCGTTGGTGATGAGCGTATTACAGAGTTAACTCTGCGCAAAATAACAACGGGCGACTTACTTGATAGCGAAGTCGCTGCAGAGCAAGTTAAGTTGACAGCGCAAGGGCATCAGTTAATTGCAAGCTCTGCTGTTATGTCAGCCGAGTTATATCGTCGCAGTGTTGCAAAAATTGGTGATTTAGATGGCCCACTATCGATGGGTCAACTTAAATCATTATCAATTGTTGATTATGATCTGCTTAGAAAAAAGTATAACGAGCTAAACAATCCGATAATCGATGAGGTGGCTGAAAATAGCAAAGAGGGGCGATAAGCTCATGCTCGTTCGTAAGCTCGAACGAGCAGCGCTATCGCTTAGCGCTCGAATTAACGCAAGCCCTGAGTGGATTTTAAAGTTGCCGCTCGACCGTTTTTATAGATACTTAACTTGGACATTTAAAAGTGACAGTAGAGAATAAAGCAAATTTTGTTGTAAACCTCACCGGTAATGTTGCTCAAAAAGCAAAGTCGTTTGGCTCGGCAATAGATAAAATGGGAAAGAGCGGTTCTCGCTCAATGCGTTTGATGTCATCTGCAATGTCTATGTCAAATAAAGCGTTAAATGGATTTTGTAATAAGTTTGCTGGGTTTGCCGCGGGCGGGGGGCTCGTGATGGCTGTTAAAAATGTTGGAGATTGGCAGCAACGACTTACTGAGCTTGGTACACGTTATAATCTTACTGCAGAGCAATCTGACGACTTTTTAAATACTGTGTACGCAACTGGTGCAGCATACAAAATGCCGTACAGCGATGTAATTACAGCATTAGACAAGATGCTAGAACGTACTAACGATGTATCGGGCAGTATCAGTAATGTTGATAATATTGCTAAAGCTATAAAAGGTCTTGGGCTAAATGCAGATGAAGCCGGTGCGCATGTTGCACAATTAATGAATAAGGGGTTTACATCCGAAAATATTAATAAATTATTTAACGGTGTTGCATCAGCATCAAAGATCGGCACGGGCGATATCAAAGAGCAGTTATCTGGCATGATTGAGTTAACAAAAGATACCCAGTGGCAATCACCAGAGCAGTTGATGCAAATGCTGGCAATTCAGCGTTTAAGCGACTCACATCTTGGTAATAGTGCTGATGCAGCTGCTGCAATGCAATCGTTCGGCAAATCAATTAAGGATAAGCAGGTTCAAAGAGTTTTGTGGGATAATGGTATTAATGTCTATAGCGACAAAGATAAGACTCAATTTAAAGACCCTGCGCAACTTCTGTTAGAAATAGGTAATCATGCAAAATTTAAGGATCATAATTTAAAAACCATTTTTCCTGAGAATTTAATAAAAATAACAAAAGCATTTGCTGATTCAGAGCAACAGCAAAAACTCCTTGGCGGTGTAAAAATTGAGGACGGGTTGCTTGAAGAAAAAACATCAAAAAATGCAGGTACGTTCAACAGCGCGCTAACATCACTGACAAACACGGGTGAAAGATGGGTGCAACAAAAGCTATCTGAACCGTTAAACGATGCAGCTGACGCAATCAATTCATTAACATCGTCGCAGTCTAACAGTATAATTGAGTTCGCAGATAAAGTGCAAGGCACAATATTTCCGTTGTACTCTATCTTCGATCGTTATAAAGATGTTAAAAGCATGTTGCGTGGTGATGTTTCTAGTGACAAGCTGATTCAGAAAAAAGAGAATTTTATAGTTAACGAGCAGCCCATCCAATTCAACAGCGGCAGCGGGATCCCACAAAATCACAATTCATTATCTGTTTATGACAAAAAAAAGGAAGATATCCAGTCTCAAACATTCAGGTACGAGCCATTTGGTAGTGATGTTTCGTCTCTTCAATCACCCCAAGCATCCATTTTAGAGCGTGCTACTTATTCATTTGATAGTAACGAGCAGAGCCGCGGGGAAACACTAAATGACGCGCTAATGAAGTTGAATGGATTAATGCCGTTGAATGGATTGATACCGTTAACTGAGCAAACGAACCATCAGTTACATAGCACAAAATTAGAGCCAACTATAACAAAAACAGAAAAGTCAGAAATTGTTTTGAAAATCGAATCAGCCGACGGTTTGACAGTTAAAACAAAATCAATTAGCGCAGCAGACACTGATATTGTTGTTAATACCGGCAGAACATATGGGCGCGGCGGAGGTATGTATTGATGCTGGATTTTTTAAAAAACTTTGGCGCAAAAACCGCAGGAAAAGGCTCTTTCCGTGGCGTGTCATTTTATATTATCGATAACGCAGAGCGCAGCGGCGGCAATCGATTAATTAAGCATGAATACCCATTGCGCGATATCGGTAAAATTGAAAACATGGGGCGCAGCACGGCATCAATAACAATCGATGCTGTTGTTATCGGTAATAACTGCAAAGAGCAAGCTGATGCATTAATCGACGCGTTAGATAATCCAGAGTCGGGGGAGTTACAACATCCTGATTATAAAACTCAACAAGTTTACATCGAGACGTGGAGCTCCCGAACTGTCGCCAGCGAGCAGCGCGTTGTCTATTTTACAATAACATTCACGCCCGACACAGATGAAGAATCCCCTATCGTTGATGAAGATGGCTTATCAATTATGGGGGTTCTGTCCGACATTCTGGGTGCTGATATTGTTAATGATTTTGTATCTATTTTCGATACTGTTAGTGATGCAATATCATTCGTTGAGGATTGTATGGAATTTGGCGAAGCAATAGCAAACGGCATTACCAGTGCGATCCGTGGCATTGCTGGTGGGTCAGAGTTGTCATCACTATCGGGTAAAGCAGCTTCATATAAAGCAAGTCTAAAAAGTTTATTTAAATCACCAAAAAAGACAGCTAAAGAATTGCGTGATTTGCTATGCGGCATAAGTGATTTACGCAACGATAGCAAGCAAAAGAAAAACAATAAATCAACAAACCCAGCTAATGCGCCAGCAGTTGCGCAAAAGCTAAGCAGAGAACAAAAAACAGCAACCTCGCCTGCTCCGCTGTTAAGTGATTTAAATATAGGAGTAGCGCAAATATTCGAATCTGTTGAATTGAATATTAAAAATGCAACTGAGACAAAACCAAAAAATGACGTAACAAAGTCATTACAAATGCTTGTTGATGTAATTATCGCCACAGAAGTCGCAAAAGCAGTGATTCAAGACGCAACAGCAGCAGTTAAAAAAAATCAATCTGAAGCGATTGTGACTTATGACGATTGCAAGCAAGCAATCAAAAATCACGGCGATAAGCTGCAAGCGCTCATTATTGCTAGTAGTGATATGTACTGGTATCAAACAGCACGAGCATTAAAAGATGTTAAGCATGCATTTGTTACTCAATTAGAAAAGCTATCAACTAAATTGCCGGCCGGAAAAATTATCACCGCATCACAAACAGAGCCGGCGCTTGTCATGCTCTACCGCGAAACAGGTAACGCTGTACCAGTTGGACAATTTACACGTAGAAATAATTTAAAACATCCAACTTTTTCAATAGGCGGCAAAAATTACGAGGTAATCAATAATGGATAGACCAATTGTTGAGCTCTATGTTGGGCAATTGATATACAGCGGTTGGACTGATGTGCGTATAACTCGCAGCATAGAAGACATGAGCGGCTCTTTTAATTTGCAACTTACGTCAAAAACTGATGTTAATGACGGCGATATAAAAGCGGGTGCTGAGTGTTATGTTGAAATTAATAGCAATCGAGTTATTACGGGCTATATTGATGATGTTGTCATTGATATTAGTGATACAGAGCACACAATCACAGTTGTTGGTCGTGATAAAACGGCTGATTTAATCGATTGTGCAGCAATTCACGCGTCAGGACGCTGGCGTAATGCGTCACTTCAAAAAATTGCTGAAGATTTATGTAAGCCGTTCGGTATTGGTGTTATCTGGGACGTGAACGATAGTAAAGCAAGCGAGCCTTTTAGGTGGATGCAAATAGAGCCGAGCGAGACCGTTTTTGAAATATTAGCGAGAGCTGCACGTCAACGTGGCATACTCATGACAAGTGACGTTTACGGCAATTTAGTGTTTACAGGTGCAGGCGAAAAAAATATAGCAATACTAACGCTCGGCGATAACATCAAAAATCTAAATATTACCCGCTCGTGGCGGGATAGATTTAGTCTGTACCGTGTTCTGGGTGATTCTGCGGGCGGTGCGATCTGGGGTGAGACTCAAACTGCAGTGCAATCAACTGCAGTTTACGCAAATGTAGCTGATGAGTCGATTACACGCTATCGCCCTACTATCATCATGTCAGATGACAATATCAACAAAAAAAATGCAGCTGTACGTGGTGACTGGGAGCGCCGAAGAGCTGCAGCACATAGCCAGCCTGTTAGCGTAACGGTACAGGGTTGGCTTTATGATGATATCAATTTGTGGTTACCAAATCATCAGGTCTTTTTAACTGCTGAAATTTATGATTTATTTGCTGAAGAGTTGCTGATTGTCGAGGCGGAATTTGGCATCGGTAACGACGATGGTATAACAACAACATTACTGCTAATGCCGCGCGATGGGTTTCTTGCACCAGCTGAGCCAGAGAAAAGAGGCGGTAACAGTACGATTTGGAGATAATAATGTTTAAGCAGCTTCAACGAAAAATACAGTTATTAGTATCACGCGCAGTTGTCAATATTGTTACCGACTCACTCAAACAACAAAATATGCAAATCAATTTGCTCGACGGTGAAACGGCTGATGATGTCGAACGATTTCAAAATTACGGGCACACATCTGTGCCACCTGCAGGCTCTGAAGCCATTGTTTTATCGGTCGGCGGTAAAAGACAGCATCTTGTAGCGGTGGTTGTTGATAGTAAATCATCTCGATTAAAAGACCTGAAAAGCGGTGATAGCGCACTCTATCACTTAGATGGTCACTATTTATTATTAACTGAAGAGCAACTTGTAAATCTAGTTTGTAAAAACATTCACGCAAAAGCTGATGAAAAAATTTTGTTTGAAACACCACAAACCCAATTTACGGGCAACGTTGATATTATTGGCGGTGACAGTAAGGCATCAGGAACAAGCACGGCTGCAGATCATATCAGTGGTGATATTAGTTTTTTAAATCATGTCCACTATTGCGAAAAATGCGGCTCAACAACATCAAAACCGCAGGCAGGATAAATGCAATTAACATGGAACAAACACACTGCAGATATTGATTACATAAACGGTAACGATGTGTTAACCAATATTATCGCATCATTGTTTACTGATGCGCGTGCGCATGATGATGACACTTTACCGGATGGTAGCACAGACAAGCGTGGCTGGTGGGGCGATTCATTTGGTGATAAAAAAATTGGCTCACGATTATGGCTGCTCAGTCGTGAAAAACAATTGTCATCAGTGTTAAAACGTGCGCAAGAATATGCTGAAGAGTCACTGCAATGGATGATTAAAGAGCGTTTAATTAAATCTGTAACAGTTGTAGCAGCAAGCCCGTCAAATGGCGTTTTAATGTTAACTGTTCGTCCTGTTTTATTTGACAGTGAAGATGTTCCTGATTATTCGTTCACTGCAGTTTTAAATAATATTTAAATGGGGTTTAAATGTCATACACACCGCCAAAACTAACCGAACTAATTAAGCGAGCAAAAGGTGACTTTAACGCTGTTGGTGTTCGCTCATTATTAATTGATGCAATTGCAATGGCTCATGCGGGACAAACTAATGGGCTGTATGAGTTCCTAGGGTGGATATCAAGGCAAGTTGTTCCTCACCTCGCCGATGAAGAAATTTTGTTGTTATTTTGCCAATTCTGGGGTATTCAGCGAAAGATGCCAAATAAGGCTAGCGGTCAATTAATGTTAACGGTTCGAGGTGATACAGCTATCACAGCTATCACCGCGGGCACTCAGTGGCAAACAAGTTCTGGGCTAGTTATTGAATGCAGTCAATCTAAGTTATTGAACTCAGGAACTACGGCGGTCGACGTTGTTGCTATTGATGAGGGTGCAGCAAGTAATGTTAATGGTGGCATCGAATTTGAATTAATTTCACCCGTTGCCAACGTTGAAAGCAAAGCTACATTAAGTACTGCAGGGATGACGGGCGGTGCTGATATTGAAAGCATTAGCTCCTTGCGTGCACGTTTATTGTTTCGGGTTCAATACCCACCTTCAGGCGGCAATAAATGGGATTATATCAGGTGGGCACGCGAATGCGCTGGTGTTACGCGCGCTTGGTGCATCCCCGCCCCGCTCTACTGTAATTATGTAACCGTGGTGTTTGTGCTTGATGAACAAGCAAATATCTTGCCGACGAGCAATGACTTAAACCGAGTGCGTGAGTATATCAACGGGCATATCAATCCAGTTACTAATCAATTTGAAGGTAAGCCGCCAGCTGCAGAGTTAATTGTAAAAGCACCAAAAACAAAGGCTATTAACCCAAAAATTCGATTGTTTCCCGACACACCTGAAGCGCGTACAGCAGTTTATAACGCACTGGTTGAATTGCTGTATAAGTCGCAATTAGGCGAAAAAATATATCTTTCACATATTCGCGCTGCAGTATCAAATGCTAAAGATGTTATCGACCATCAAATTAATCTAACGACTGATATCGAAGCATCAAGCGACGAATTGATTGTACTGGGTAATGTGACATGGCTATGACACCAGAAGACTATCAAAATGCGGGCTTGCAATTGCTGCCGTCTGGTTATGCATGGAATAAAGAATTAGATGGCGAAAATGCAAGGCTACAGCTCGGATTTGGTTATGAATTTTCACGCGTTGAATCAACTGCAGAGTTGCTACTAAAGGAAGTTATTCCAAGTGATTCCATGTTACTACTAAAAGAATGGGAAGCGTTTGCAGGTCTACCGGACTGCACAACTGACGAAACCGCAACTATTGAAATACGCCACCAAGCGCTATCGGCAAAAATAAAAATGACGCCATCGCTGTGCTCAAAATTTTTAGAAAAAATTGCTGCAGATCGTGGTTACACAATCGAGGTTATAGATAGATACCCGCATCACTGTATGCGCGACATTAACTACCCGCTGCACCCATGGCACAACTGGTGGATTGCATACGTTAAAGTTTTTAATTACGCATCGCATTATATGACCGTGTTAGATAATGTAAAAACAGATCTAAAAGTTAATGATTATGGTGATTTGCAGTGTTTGCTAGAGCGCTACAAACCCGCTCACATCAATTTAATTTATGAAGAGGCTTAAATGTTTCACTTAGATAACAATAGCGGCATCGATGTAATGCCGCCACTAAAGCAAACTTTATCACGCCAATCGAAGTGGTTCACTGAGGGTGACGCGCAAACTCCGCCCAGCCACCCTGGTGCAGACTGGTTTAACATTGTGCAGGCTGAGTTGTTGAATGTATTAAAAGCTGGAGATGTTGAGCCGTCTAAGTCTGATTTGATGCAGTTAACAACAGCAATTAAAAGTATAATTACAAAAAACCGCGACGCGATCGGTGACCAACGCTTAATGCCATTTCGTCGCGATGAGCTCCCTTTTGGCTGGTATTTTAGAAATGGTGATAATTTCTTACTAGATTCACCGCAAGGGCAGGCTTTAAATAGCTTGTCGGAAAATTATAAAACTGATCACTGGATAACAATTAAAACGATAGACGGCAAACAATATATTAACGTGCCAACCGCATTTGCGTCTGACGGACGCGGTTATTTTGAGCGCGCAGTTGACGGAGTTGCTCGGCGGGTTGGTAGCATGGAAACAGATGCTATAAGAGATATGTATGGAGAATTTAGCATGACAACAGCGCGTATTGAAGATGTATGGGTTAATGTTGCGTCAGCGATCGGTGTTTTTAAAGCGGGCGGTTATCGCAATCATTTTAGTGATGTACAAAGTAAAGCTACGTATCCAGATTACGCAACCCCCGAACGAT
The DNA here is from genome assembly GCF_001690515.1 of Gilliamella sp. Fer4-1. Lineage (NCBI taxonomy): Bacteria > Pseudomonadati > Pseudomonadota > Gammaproteobacteria > Orbales > Orbaceae > Gilliamella > Gilliamella sp. Fer4-1. The sequence continues at coordinate 27,669 of NZ_LZGZ01000198.1, forward strand.
TAAGTAACGTAGTTTTTGATGCCGCGCGGGTGGTGCCGACCGCAAAAGAAAATAGACCGATCAATATTGGCATGACACCAGCAATCTATCTAGGAGTGTAATATGATTAATTATTATTTTGATAACACAAATGAACTAAGGCCGTTTACGCATGAATTATACGCGAATGATGACACATTACCGCCGGATAATGCGTTACGAATAGCTCCCGAATTCAAAGATAGGTGTTGGCCGTGCGAGAAAAATGGCGTATGGGTTTTAGTTGAAGATAATCGAGGAAAAACGGTATATAACACAAAAACGAAAGAATCAAGTGTTGTTGATTATCTCGGTGACATTAAAGATGATTATACTCTGCTTAAACCATTCGAATTTTGCAAGTGGGATATCGAAGCTAAAAAATGGGTATTAGATAAGGACGCAAAAGATGAGCATCTCATCAAAAGTAATCAAGCCTTAAAAATAGCATTAATCAACGAAGCTAACGAAAAAATAGCAGTGCTTCAAGATATTATTGATTTGGATATGCAAGAGTCTGATGAAGAAGCTCAGTTGAAATCGTGGAAAAAATATCGAATCTTGTTAACGCGAGTTGATACGTCGGATATCAACGCTGTATTTCCCCAAAAACCGTAATAAAGGAGATAAAATGAAGTTAAAGTTATATAAGGTGATTTCACAAAAAACAGTTACCGAAGGATATGATAGCATTGTTATCTGGGCGAGCGATGAAAATGAAGCGCTGAAAATCGCTATTGATGTATCAGATAATTTTGATGATTCAATTATTGATGAGGTTAAGGAGCCGGCATTTAGTTGTGTAATGCACGCTAATTACATTCACAAAAACGATTCAATTTAATATAAAATTCGCTCAACTCAGTAATAAACCAGGTTTTTATGTTGAGCGAATCCGTTTTTTGTTTTAACTGGTGCGCTACACAAGCCAATCAGATAAAGTCCATGCTTGATCTTTCTTAGCTTCTTCTAACCTCTGCTCATAAGTTAGATTATCCCATTGTATTTTTTGTTCTTTTAATTCTTCTTTCGTTAATTCTTTTGCACAATTATCAATAAACTTATCTGGTAATATTTTTAACCATTCTTCGAAAGATGGCCAAACAGGTTCTGAATTATAGTTTACTATTACTAATACTCTTTTAGCTAAGTTCAGTACTTCATCTACATCATTATTGCAATGAATAACAAATCTTGCTATTCCTACACCAGTTGTCTTTACTGTATAATCAGGGGGGATTATCAAATCGCTCCCTTTCTAATAACAATTGTCTCATATATTCACTATTTATTACCATTTTTACCGCTTCCTTAAATAATAGAGTTTTTTCAATTCATCAAATTGATGAGGTCTAATTCCATATTGTTTTTTTGCTTTAGTTGGATCTGCTATTACTGGTTTATCCTTATTAAACTTCACCTCTGATTCATATACCGCATTTTTCCGCGTAGCTATTGAAGTCCCCCAACATCACCCGCATTCCCCATACTGATAGCAGCAAGTCCAGCTGCCAGTTGCAATAATACGCTGATGTTTTGTTTTTTTGTTTGGTTGGATTTGATTTTGGGTTATTGTTGAGCTTGTTTTAGATTGTTTCTTGCCTTTTTATGAGATGTTGGTTTCAGCTCAGCGATATCTTGCCAAAGCTGAAAACCAATAAATCAAAAAATATTCGCTATTTAGGAATTTTTCCTGTCCACCAAATCGGCTTTTCATCCGCGCCTAAGTTATCAAAAACAGATAGTGGTATTTGTTCATAACTTATTGAGTAAGGTAATATAGTTATGGCCACCATTACTGGTCGATACTTATAATCGGGTTCTGATTTAAACCATTCATGATTCATCTTGGCGGATTCAACACACTGATGAAATGCATAAAAGTAACGCTCAAAAATATCATATAAAGTTGATTTTGTTCTGTCTAAATCACTTTTGGCTTTACCTGATAAAATAGGCCCCCAATCAATGGCATCTCTATCTAACTGTTTAAACTCTTCCTCGACCAATTTCATTAAAGATTCAGCCGTATCTAGCTCTTCTAATTTTAAATATCGACGATATAAACGGTCTGTTAAAATAGACCAATCTTCTTTAGGATATTTCGGCAGCAGATAATATGAAATACAATCAAAAAATAATTTCATATCACTGTCTGTACCTAGAGGAAATACAGAGCTCCCTCCAAAAAAACCGGTATCTTCTGACATTATTCATTTACTCCTTATTTTTTTAAACGTAATTTGTTCTCGCTTAATGATCCCGTTAGATTTTCGAACGATTCCTTGTGCTATTTTAAATTCTAACGCAGGTGTCAAATGCTGCCCTCTAACATCTATCACAACCTCTTGT
>NZ_LZGZ01000199.1:0-4397 GCF_001690515.1 Gilliamella sp. Fer4-1
ATCAAAATAAGTGAATTTATCTTGGTAAAGCTTGATAATAACGTCTTATTTGTAGTTTGAGATGTTTGTTTTTGCCAACAATATAATGAAATCATCGGCCGATGACAAAGTCGTTTTATTATCGAATAAATGTTATTATACTTTCATTATAGTAAAGCGCTGTATGAGGATAAAAAATATGAATCAATTAGATGAATTTAAAAAACTAACAGTAGTTGTAGCTGATACAGGTGATATCGATTCGATTAAACAATTTTCGCCTGAAGATGCAACAACTAATCCCTCTCTTGTTTTAAAGGCGGCACAGCTTCCTCAATATCGGTATTTGATTGATTCTGCGATTGAAACAGCTAAAAAATTAGGTGGTAGCAAAGAACAGCAATTGATTAATGCTTGCGATCAAGTGGCAGTCAATATCGGTGCTGAAATTTTAAAATCAGTGCCAGGACGCATTTCGACCGAAGTCGATGCTCGTTTGTCTTTTGATAAACAAGCGTGTATTGAAAAAGCTCGTAAAATCATTGCGCTTTATAAAGAAAAGGGCATTGATAAGTCACGCATTTTAATTAAAATTGCATCAACGTGGGAAGGTATTAAAGCGGCTGAAGTGCTCGAAAAAGAAGGCATCAACTGTAATCTAACTTTATTGTTTTCATTTGCACAGGCACGAGCTTGTGCTGAAGTAAATGTCTTTTTAATTTCGCCTTTTGTTGGGCGTATTTATGATTGGTATCAAGCTAAAAAAACTATTGATCCTTACAATGCGGATGAAGATCCAGGCGTTATTTCTGTTCGTAATATCTTTAATTACTATAAACAGCATGGTTATAAAACCATTGTAATGGGTGCGAGCTTCCGTAAAGTCGATCAGATTTTAGCGTTAGCTGGTTGTGATAGATTGACTATTGCACCTAACTTACTTGCTGAAATGCAACAATCAAATGCCACTGTTGTTCAAAAACTTAATCCAAATCAACCTGTAGTTGCTCGACCAGAGCCAATGACTGAAGCCGAATTTAGATGGCAACATAATAGCGATGCTATGGCAGTTGAAAAGCTAGCCGAAGGAATCCGTGCTTTTGCCATAGACCAAGGCAAATTAGAAGATATGATTGGGGCATTATTATAATCATTTTGAGCACTAGGGGAGTTAACTCCCCATCTTTACCACTATTTTGTTTTGTTAATTTGACTAACGATTTCGCAAGTAATTTTACCTTGCATGTATTAACAATTTTTAACTCAAAAATTTTTTTGGAGATTACAACATGAATGCAACCTCACTATCTCACCGCGAACTGGCGAATGCGATAAGGGCATTAAGCATGGATGGCGTGCAAAAAGCAAAATCAGGCCATCCTGGAGCACCTATGGGTATGGCGGATATGGCTGAAGTCCTTTGGCGTGATTTTTTAAAGCATAATCCAACTAATCCAAAATGGGCTGATCGCGATCGTTTTGTTTTATCAAATGGTCATGCGTCTATGTTGATCTACAGTTTATTGCATCTAACAGGTTATGCGGTGACAATTGATGATCTTAAAAATTTTCGCCAGTTGCATTCAAAAACAGCAGGTCACCCTGAATATGGTTATGTGCCTGGAGTTGAAACGACCACAGGTCCACTAGGGCAAGGTATTGCTAATGCCGTTGGTATGGCTATTGCCGAAAGAACCTTAGCTGCGCAATTTAATAAGCCTGCTTACACTATTGTTGATCACCATACTTATGTGTTTATGGGCGATGGTTGTATGATGGAAGGTATTTCGCATGAAGTATGTTCGTTAGCTGGTACTCTTAAATTAGGGAAACTCATTGCATTTTACGATGATAATGGCATTTCAATTGATGGAGAAGTTGAAGGCTGGTTTACTGATGATACAGCTAAACGTTTTGAGGCTTATGGTTGGCATGTGATTAGAGGTATAGATGGTCATGATGCCAAAGCGCTAAAACAAGCCATTGAGCAAGCGCAAGCAGTAACTGATAAACCGTCATTATTAATGTGTAAAACCGTTATCGGATTTGGTTCGCCAAATAAAGCGGGTAGTCATGAAAGCCATGGTGCGCCATTAGGTGATGCCGAAATTGAAGCAACACGTAAAGCACTTGGCTGGGATTTCCCTGCTTTTGAAATTCCTAAAGCTTATTATGATGCTTGGGATGCTAAAGATAAAGGTAAGCAGTGTGAAGATGAATGGAATGCCCGTTTTGATGCGTATGCAAAAGCTTATCCTGAATTAGCCAAAGAATTTACACGCCGTGTTAATGGTGATTTGCCTGAAAATTGGTTACAAATTGCTAACGATGTGGTGAATAAATTACAAGCTAACCCTGCAACGATTGCAACACGTAAAGCATCGCAAAATGCCATTGAAGCCTTTGCACCTGCTTTACCTGAGTTTTTAGGTGGTTCAGCTGATTTGGCGCCAAGTAACTTAACTATGTGGTCAGGATCAAAAGAAATTTTAGCTAATCCTAGTGGTAATTATATCCATTATGGTGTGCGAGAGTTTGGTATGTCCGCTATCATGAATGGTATTGCATTGCATGGCGGGTTTATTCCATATGGTGCGACTTTCTTAATGTTTATGGAATATGCACGTAATGCGATTCGTATGGCTGCGCTAATGAAAATTCGGTCATTATTTGTTTATACTCATGATTCAATTGGTTTGGGTGAAGACGGACCAACGCATCAACCTGTTGAACAAATGGCTAGCTTACGTGTTACGCCAAATGTTAGCACATGGCGCCCGTGTGACCAAGTAGAGTCAGCGATTGCATGGCAATATGGTATTGAGCGCAAAGAAGGACCAACAGCATTAATCTTTTCAAGACAAAACCTAAAACAGCAAGAGCGTACAGCTGAACAACTAGCTAATGTTTATCGTGGTGGTTATATCCTAAATGATTGCACGGGCGTACCAGAATTGATTATTATTGCTACTGGTTCGGAAGTAGAGCTTGCTGTTGAAGCGTATCAACAACTGACCCAAGCAGGAAAGAGAGTACGTGTGGTATCAATGCCATCAACTGACGCATTTGATAAACAAGATAGTGCTTATAAAGAGTCAGTACTGCCATCATCAGTGACAGCTCGTCTTGCTATTGAATCGGGTATTAGTGATTTTTGGTATAAATACGTTGGGTTAAATGGCAAAGTTATTGGCATGACAACTTTTGGTGAATCAGGACCGGCTGATCAACTGTTTAAAGAATTTGGCTTTACTGTTGAAAACGTACTTACACAAGCAAAAAGTTTGCTGAAATAGGTAACAACTAGCACTCTCAGTAATGCACTAAAAAACGCCATCATTTAGATTTGTTGATGGCGTATTTAAAACTAGTATCAATTAAAAGGATTTGGGTCTTCTTTTAATTGATTAAACTGAAATAGTTTATTGGTTTTCCAGCCTTTTATTTGTATTTGCGTTTGTTCTGGTATGTCTGTTAATTTATTTAGCATATAATCATGTCGTACATCTAATTTAATTCCCAACCAGTTGCTTAATAAATAAACAAGTTGTAATCCAGATATTTGTTTATTAATTTTTTGTTGAGATTTGTTATCTGAATCAAAAAAGATAAAAGGAATTCGATAGCTATCTTTATATTCGGCATTGTGTCTTAAGTCATTATATTGGTCGGTATGAGCAAGCCCACAAAGCGAACAATAAAATAGCCTTGATTATAAGTTTTAACTTATTGATAGTTTGACTAATAAGATAAGCTATTTTCTTTGATGTTGCTCGCATAATGAATAGTCATTTCTGCACTAAGAGGTGTTTTAATGATTATTTTATTTTAAAAACCGTTAACTTATTCAAGTTGTCTTGAATTTTAATATTTTTAGCTAACTCAGCTGCTAGCGCTTTTAATAGGTATCAGCTTGTTTAATGTTTAATTAAACTTTTGGTTTTTATAAATGATTAGTCATTCTTCGGTTACTTCCTTTGTTGGTTGTAGATTGTTAATTTGAATTTTATGTAATAAATTATCTTCGCAATTAAATGATATCGATTTCTAAATATTTTTTACAACTATCGCACAATAAATTTATATAAGCTTTTTTCATTAGGTTAAGGTATTCGACATTTCTTTTAAAAATATATTTGAATATGAGCTTAAGTTATCTTGGTTTTTCCCAAATGGATGCCTTTTTCCTAATTTAATTAACCAGCGACTAAATTGATTTAAATAGGCTTTATTATCAGCATTAACTTCAAATATTGCCGAATCACAATAAGATTCGACTAATAAATCTAGCAATTGTAAAAAATCCTCATCATTTTTTAATATTTCTTCAGTTTTTAGTAGTTGAAGAGAATTCATCAAATTTATTATTTCAGGTAACGTTAAAATAGTTGGGCCATTTCTTATATTAGTCAATATTT
>NZ_LZGZ01000200.1:0-11788 GCF_001690515.1 Gilliamella sp. Fer4-1
TTCTTGATAACAAATAAAGTTATTTTGTCATATCCATCCTTTATCTCAACAATAACTGCAATGTAAATAATATGCTATTAAATACTAGATTGTAATTAAATAATTTTGCGCTAGTTATATCATTAAATATTAATAATATAACATTAATAAAAAACATAAGATGAGCTTGCTTTCCCGCTTTTTTGCCGTCGCGATAATATCACTAAATAATCCACTGATGCTTTAGTTGCAAATTCATCTATTGAAAATCCTTTGTCTTTGGTATTTCTATTTGGTGACAATCTCTCTTTTAATTAAAATAATTACTAAATTTATTATGCAAATTTGATTCGTTAATAAAAAGATTTGTTTACAATCGTCGATAGAACAAATTGATCAGGGTGTTGAAATTTAGCTGCGTGGAATAAACATATTATCAAAATGGTCGAGTTTAATTAACTTTTTTCTAACAAAATCGTTGATCCATGTATTAGTCATAGCCATATGACACCTCTCTTTAAACAGAAAGTTCACAATCATAAAAGCCATGTGATATTGTATTATGTTAGATTTGATGATAATGTAATTGAGTAATGCCTTGTTTTAGCTCAATTTACAGCAGGCTTTGTGCATTTTAATATGAATACGCATTATTAATGCAAAAGTAATCAAATTTTACAGATAGATGTTGCTAGCGCACTGGTAAATGGGCAAAAAGGATTTACTTGTTGCGCAATTGCTTACCATTATTTTTTGTTGGATTTGTGGCATTAAATACCGACAATACGATGGGGTATGGATGCGCATGTATGGTACTGATGCTTTTGGCTTGCTTTGCCTGAGTTTTCCATACTTGTCAATAGTCTTACGATAAAGGAAAATAATAATTTATTGCGCTAGTTACGATCTACTATTAATAAAATACATGCTGGCACACTACAGAAGATACCAAAAGTAAAAAATATTATTATTTTTCCCCATCAGAATAAGATTTTTTTAAAAGAATGTAGTGAAATATGGGTGATAAAACACCTAGCTAAGTAACCATCAGCAATAAAGCAGATTTACTAGTAGCATTTTTAACGTATTTTGGGAAGGGTTAATTTAAGGAGTATAAATGAATATTTTTTCACGCTCATTTGGTAAGAAATCAAAATTACAACAAGCTGATGAAGCATTAATTGAAAATCCAAATATTCAAGCGCCATTAGCATTAAGCATTGTTTTTAAGGGGCAGTTCTATTTAGATCAAGATAATTTATTAAAGCAATTACGTAGTATTGATTCATCAATGAAAAATATTCGATGCCAAATGCCATATGGCAAGTTAGATGACGGATGTTATGCTTTATTTGGTTGGGAAAATCATGTCATTAAATTAATTGGCATCAATGCTCCTTATCCTGCTGATGTTTTAGAAATATGCGTGGCACCAGCACATTACAGTCAGGATATTAAAGATCAAGTTCGTGAAAATGATAGTTATATCATTCTATATTATACTGGATATGAAAAGAATATACTTGAGCAATACTTGGCTTTAACTCGTTTTGCAGCTAGTTTTGAACCATTTAATGGTTTAGCGCTGATTAATGGAAAAGGGCATAGCTCATTACCAATAAAAGTTATTCGTCAATTAGCCACAGAAAAAGGCGGAATAGAAGGGTTATGTCATTGCTTACCAATGTTTTATTGTGGTTTTGTCAAATATGAAATAGAAAATGTTAAAGGTGTGTGGATGCGCACGTATGGCGCTGACGCTTTTGGATTACCTGATTTTGCTGTATTAGCTAATAGCCATGATGAAGGCGTATACTATTTTGATATGTTTAGCAATATTCTACAGTATTTACGCGATAGTGGTACAACAATGGCTTCTGGTGACACAATGGAAGTTGGCGATAATAAAATGATGTCTTTACGCACACCACGTGATGATGAAAGTTTTTTAAAAGATGAAGGGTACGTTTTAGTCGTTGAAATAAATAGCAATAATGCAACTGAATAAATACTTAACTCGCCAGCAAAATTAATCTAATAAAATAAACGTCTATTTTTAAATAGTGCGTTTATTTTGTAGGTTAATTTTATCACTTAATTTATTGTTCAATTTACTTATCGTTATCGATAGTGCTAGCCCATTATCAAAACGTTATTTTTTCATTGTAATTACAATATCGCCAGTATTAAGTCTTACTTTTTCACCATTATATTGGTACTCCGACCACAGAGCAGGGTTATCCGATTCACAGTCATTAATGATTCGATACTCACTATAACCTGTATTGTTGCCTAAGATAGGTATAATCTCACCAACAGATCTTTCAATATCATGTTCAGACAAGTAGGTAATTAATTTTTTGACTAATTCTAGTTTGTGTTTTAACTCTGGATTATCTTTATATGATGATTCCATAAAATTAATAATATCTAACATTTATAACCTTTATAAAAATGTAAAACCAAAAAAATGATTTGGGTTAAAAAGTAAATTACCACAGTCTTGGCCATTGAGGTAATTTATACTCATTGAGGAAAAGGGTATTGATGAGTATGCTATTTCGGTGATAGTTACAGTTTGCTCGGTTTTGAATAATTGCGAATAAATTGACATTAATGAAAAATGATCATCGTCATCTAACGTAAACCATGCTTTAATTTCTGTTAATTCATTATATTGTATAATACCTGCTTCACTGAGATATAACTCAAAAATAACTTCATCAATAATAAAATATAATCTATCATAAAGTGGGTGAAAAATCGGCAGAGTAGCATAATCAACATAGCCAGCGATCATGACATCCTTTAGTTCACCAAGCATTAATCTATCAAAAAATCCCTGCATGATTAACTCTTTTTTTACTTTGTACAATTAACTCAAAAAACGATTCTGTTGTAATCAGCATATCAAGAAAGTTTTTTATATTAAAATTAACATTTACGCCATCCATTTTTTCACCTATACTTGTTTAAGCATCTATGGGCTGCTTCTGCCAAAGCCTCAAACCCCACGTACAGCGCTCCCAATCGTGGCGGTGATTGGGTTTTGTTTTCTTATCTTATCGTTTAAATATTTGAATACTGACATGCAGTTGCTCTAAATAATCAAAGTTATCGTATGTAAATGTTGTCACACTCAACTAGCATCATTAGCTACTTCAAACATCATCTAAAAGGCATCTATTATTTGATAAATAGAACTCACCGATTTCTTGCACATCTTTATCGTCACTTTGTAAAGCTAAAATCGCCAATTTTTTTGATAACTTCTGGCTAAATGAATTGAATAAATACATCAATATACCAAATGTTTGATAATCCTGTTGCCCTAAAATAGGTGTAATATAATTCCAAATATGTTTTTCTAGCCACTGTGTATTGATACTTAAAATAATCTCTTGGCATAATTTTGTATTGCCATCTAAATATTGCATAATGTTGATAATTTCAGGTAATAAGCTTATTTTGATTGCTTCTGGAAATTGTTTGATCAAGTGTAATAACAAGGGATCAAACTTTTGGGTTAAATGTGTTTTAATTAATTCAACGGCTTTAGGCTGATTAGCTAATAAATAGAGTTTATTTAATAAATTATCCTGTAGATTAATGCAGTCGGTTAAAAACTGATTTATATCATTAAATGAGTGCATATTTTGGGTTACCTGTTTTATCTATGATGTTGCTCAAGGTTTTATCTGGCAAAACCATATCCAATTATCATGATGAAAATAGAATGCAATATTGTTATCAGGGCAGATAAGTAGACTATCATCATGAATATTATTTAGACAGTGGGTTGATATTTCCATCCCATTGGTATAGGCATCATAATAATATCCTGATTTAATGGTATAGTGCTTTATAATTTGAGTAAATTTTTCAAAAGCATTGTTATCAATTCTTACACAATGGTGATTCAAATGTTTATCAAGATGTTTGATGTTATTGGCAAATTTCGGCCATTTTCCATTAATTAGAAAGTGGTATCGTTGTTTTTTATCTTTTTTTATAAAGTTGTTTATAAAAAAATTAAGATGATTCATAGTATATTGAATATCAAGTTATGATTTGACCTTTATATATTGCCATTTTATCTTAAAAAATACCTTTTAATTGTTTTTTTGATATTTTGATCTGTTTAGCAATGACTTCTACATAGAATGAATGGCTTTGAATAATATAATGCCAATAGTCACCGCGATCATATTGTTGCCAATTAGGGAAATGAGATTGTCGTTCATTGACTAATTGCTCAAGCCATGATGATTCAGGGATAACCCAATAACAAGAATTAAAATCATCGCTATCACAATGACTGTAGTAAGCGCACTGTTTGTTTCGTTCAAAACGCATTGCCCAAACATTAGAAAACTCGAATATACCCGTAAATTTAGAATACTTTGCAGGTTTATACCATATTTTGCAATAGGCGGTTAATGTATCGCCTTTGGATTTTATGACAATATCATCGTTGGGGGCTTGCCAAAAAGGAAGTTCAATGGGATAGGCATGATCTTTGGCTTGTGAGCGTTGATAAGTGATACCATGATTGGTTAAGGTTGTTTGAATATGCTTTTCAACGTGGTAATTAGGATATTTACCCTCTGTAATCATAAAAGTAACAATATAAGATGGATTAAGAATGATGTCAAAAATACGATCAATTTTGTCATGAATCATTATAGCAAAATCACCTAACTTAGCTTTAGCAATACCACTATCATTTTTATAAGTGAATGTACAGTTAAAGGCTTTCGTAAGCTTGGCTAATAGTTGTTCAAATGAGCAATTCTCATCAATTAACAATCTTAACCATTTTGGGGGAGTATTCATCTGTTCCTGCTTAGCACTATTACTTTGTGATTAATTTAAGGCTGAACCGGTAAAAATATTCGCCAGTTTGCCAATAATATTTATCAATTTTAATCTTTTTGGGGATGAATTGTTAGGCTAATCTTATTTTTTATTATCTAAATAATTTTATTAAACGATTATTTTAAATTGAAGATAGTACTGAAAGTTGATTGATAGTTTTACTATTTACTAATTTGTTAACGCTATCTATGCATAGATTACCATGGTTAGGATTTTTATTTCTGTTAAATCTAAGTCACTATATAACGAATATGAGTGGATATTGATATTATAACGTTTTCTCAAATTAGCATTTAATTAATCGCGCAACTATTAAAAAAATAGCAGTGCGACGTGTAAGTCGCACCGTTATTGCTTATATTATTGTTAGTGTCGTTGAATCGATTTAAATTTTTCTGTCGTTTGTTTTAATGCAATTTCTGTCGGTAAACGCTCCATCGAGCTTGCGCCATAAAATCCATTACAATCAGGGCAATTTTTTAAGATATATTCAGCATCTTCTGGAGTAGCAATAGGGCCACCATGACATAAAATAATAATTTCTGGACGGATCGCTTTAGCTGCTTTTGCCCATTGATTGATTAACGGCACACAGTCAGCTAGTTTCAATGCCGTTTCTGCACCAATGCTTCCTCCTGTCGTTAATCCCATATGAGGCACTAAAATATCAGCGCCCGCTTTAGCCATATCGATTGCGTTTTGTTCACTAAATACATAAGGTGTTGTTAGCAGATCTTTTTCATGTGCTTTGCGAATCATTTCTACTTCTAAAGCGTATCCCATACCTGTTTCTTCAAGGTTTGCTCTAAAGTTACCATCAATTAGCCCAACAGTTGGGAAGTTTTGTACGCCAGCAAATCCAGTTTCCTTTAATTTATCTAAAAATTGATCGAATTGGCAAAATGGATCTGTTCCATTAACGCCTGCTAACACTGGCGTGTGTTTAACTACTGGTAACACCTCTTTAGCCATATCCATCACGATTTCGTTCGCATTACCGTAGGCAAGTAATCCCGCCAATGAGCCTCTACCTGCCATGCGATAACGACCAGAATTATAAATGACAATAAGGTCAATGCCACCTGCTTCTTCACATTTTGCCGATAGACCTGTGCCAGCACCTCCACCAATGATGGGTTGTCCTTTTGCGATCATATCATGAAATTTCTTTAGTAACTGTGAACGTTGGTTTTTCATAGTTTTCTCCACTTAATTTTTAATTATTTGAGTAAATTCATTAATAATCAGATCACAAAACTGGGGCGAGTTAATATGATGAGGTGTTTTTATTAATTTTCTTTTAGGGGTCTGAATAAATGTTTTTTCAAATTCATCAATAAAGGCTTTATTCGCTTTTGGTGACCAAAAAATTCCTCCTTCAATATCCAATGCTGAAAAGCCACCTTCAGGGATAATAAAAGTAACGTAACCTTGGCATTGATTAAGTTTATTTGCTATCCAATTAGCCATTTTTTTATTTTCTTCCGGCGTTGTTCGCATTAAGGTTACTTGTGGATTGTGTTGGTAAAATAAACGATCTTTATATTTTTCAGGAATAGTTTCAGGGCTAGAAAAATTAACCATATCAAGTGCTCCACACGATCCAATATATGGAATTTGGCTTCTAGCAATTGCGCCAAAACGATCTTCATTACAAGCTAGAACACCATCAAATAAATAGTCACATACTTCTGTTGTGGTAATATCCAGCACTGCATGTAATAACTTGCTATCAGCTAGCTTTTCCATCGCTTTACCTCCACTGCCTGTAGCATGGAAAACGATGCAATCATAATGATCGTGCAATTTGGCTGATATAGATTGAACGCATGTGGTTGTAACACCAAACATAGTTAAGCCAATTGCAGGTTTATCTTCGATCGTTTCTTGGGTTTTAAAAAGAACTGAACCTGCAATAAAGTTAGCCGCATTTGATAAGACTTTTCTTGATATAACATTAATTCCTGCAATATCTGTGACTGAATACATCATTGCAATATCGCTTGCGCCAATATAATCAGAAATATTGCCAGATGCCATTGTAGATACCATGAGTTTAGGAATGCCAACAGCAAGTGATTGCATAGCAGGGGTAATTAATGCCGTTCCTCCTGAGCCTCCTAATCCTAGTATAGCGTCTACATCATTTTGAGCCATCAAAAATAGTTTGAATGCATCTGCCATTGCAACAATCGCTTTACCTCGGTCACCACAAAATATAGCCGATTTGCCATGTGGATGGTAACTTGCAACTATTTCTGACGTGATAGTTGCTAAATGATTAAATTGATGAAGTTGTGTGGAAATATCGATAATTTTATAATTAAGATTTTTTAAATCGAGAAGGGTTTTGATATAAATGATTTCTTCCCTTTTGGTGTCTAGTGCCGTAACCAAATAAATTGTGCTAGTTGATGCCATTTATAGCTCCTAAATAGGTTAATAAGGTTAATACTTTTATCAAAAGGGTGGTTAATAGTCATACATTATATACTCAAAATGAGACATAAGTCTCATTTTTATAATACTAATTTTAACTTAATGATTAAAATGCAGTATTATTTGATGATGAATTCAAATATAACAATATATCTAATGATTCAAGAGACTTTATTGCGTTCTACAAAATATACAGGCGCCAAAAAGAAGACTTATGAACGTTTAATTAATACAGCATTAGAAGCATTAGAGCAGGGCTTTGAACTGTCTATAACCGAATTAGCTGACAAATCGGGGATTTCAAGAGCAACCGCTTATCGCTATTTCCCAACACAAAGTGATCTTATTTCTGCAACTGTTGAAAGCGCTTTAGGTCCCATTTTTAGTTGGCGATCAGAAAAACAAAATGCAGAAGAACGCATCAATGATTTTTTAGCTTTTGCCTTTCCGCAAATGTTAAAACATGAAGGGGCACTACGCGCAGCACTAAGGGTTTCATTACAACAATGGGCAACAAAACGAGCGTCATTATCTCCACAAACCGAAAAATTGGTGCGAGGTAATCGCAAAGAAATACTTGCAACAATTTTATCTCCTCTTAAAGCCGAGCTCCCTGATGAACTATATAATAAGGTTATTTATGCAATTTCGATTATTTATGGCTCTGAAATATTTATGGTACTCAAAGATATTTGGATGCTTGATGACCAGTCTATAATATCACTATCGCAATGGATAGCTAAAGCAGTCATTAACCAAGCTAAACAAGATGCCTCAAAATTTTGATTGATGTGCTATGATAGCTAGTTAGCCTAATTTTGCTGATCGCTAGTGCTATGATAAAAATAAATTATTTTGTGAAAATTAATCCTTATTCACGTGTTTAAAGTAGGAAAACGATAATGAAAAAGCTTGTTTTTATTCTGATTTTTTGTCTTTGTGGGTGTGTGCATAAGCAAACGCAAATTTTACCCAGTAGTGACACCATTATCAAATTAAAGAGTGATGAAAAAATAGGTATTATTGCTGAATCACAAACATACTCATACCAATTTACAAGTGCCGATGCGATAGACAAGCTCAAAAGCTACCGTAATTTTTTAGCAGAATATAAAAATGATATTGAAAAAGTCTCTATCACTTTTTTCCGAGAACATGCAAGCGATGAAATGATCGTTCGGTATAGTAATCTTATCCCAGAAAAAACAGTTTTAAACAATAACAATTTTTCAATGAAGTCTAAATCAGAATGGGTGTTAAAAGATGGTTATTATCAAGTGTCATTTAGCACAAAAGGAAATGCCTATAAGCAAGCAAATACGCTATCTGATCAATATTTATTACCAACCCCCATTACCGTGTTAGTCAAACCTAGAAATGAAATAAAAGCTAGTGAGGACATCACAGGTGATGTAGCAGGTTTAATTATATTGCCAGTTTTTATTCCATTAATGATGATTAGTTGTATTATGGGACCTTGTTAAAAGCTATGTATAAAAGCTATGTGTAGAAAAAGTTCGCCATCACATGCTAGGAAAATGAGAATAATTGATCTACTGCCTATGATTTGAAGTGGAAAAGTAGAACAAAAAAGCTAGCCAATGTGTTGTTATAATTTACTATTATTAATGACCAAAAAGCTGAGTATTTTAAATATGCTCAGCCCTTTTTTAATAGCTATTAAACATTTTAACTTTACTTGCTAAATTTGAAAATGCACACTTATTTGTGCATAGTCACTATGCTTATCGTTAGTGATATTGAATAGGGTGTTCACTTTGTTCATCATGTACTATTTGTTTATCATGTACTAAAAGTAGACATGTGTCACTTGATGATACCGCTTGTTGTAAGCGAGCTTTGTCTTGCTCATTAAGATTATTGATACAAGCAACCACATAACTGCAAGTTTTGTTTTGTAACGCTTTTTCAATAGTTGATATTAAGTTTGCGTTATTTAAATTTGCTAGATGAACAACTTTGTTTTTATCTAAACCTGCGATATTAATCCATGAACGCTTTAACATTGGTCGGGTCGAAAGCCATAATTGCCATTTTTTAGCTTTGTTAAGTGATTTTAATAAAGGTCGTTGTTGTTGTAATACTTGTTGAAAAGGTGATTCAAAATTAATCGCCATAAGTTGTTGTGTTGAATGTTCAATAAGCATAATAATCTTAATACTGTTTTTATATACAGTGTATGTTAGTACAGTATTTCCCGCTTGTAAACTTTATTTTGATTGGTTTTTTATATTATTTACAACTATTCAACTTTAAGAACGTAACCATTGATATGACAATATTCCTAAAAAAGTCATTAAAACAGAACCAATTACATGTATAAATAGGGTTGCCAATCCCCAAGATATTCGGCCTTCTTGTAAAAAATTGACAATTTCGGCTGAAAAGGTTGAAAACGTTGATAATCCGCCACAAAAACCCGTTATAACCAATAACCGCCATTCTGCCGATAGGTTAGAATGATTAAAAAAAGCAATCGCAAAACCAATAATGTAGCCTGCAACTAAATTTGATAGTAGTGTACCTAATGGGATAGCAAAAGTGATCGCATTGAATTTAAGTGATAAAAACCACCGTAATAAACCGCCAGCTACAGAACCCACTGAAATGGCTAACACCAGTTTTAGCATGATAAAACATCCTTAATGATAAAAAACATCAAATTAACTTTAACAAAATCTTAGTATTGGCCTTTTATTGCTAATTACAATAAAAATTATTTTTAAATAATCAAAATACATAAAATTATAGCGTCATCATACCAGTTGAAAATACAAATAGAAACTTATGACCAAGTTGCGATAGAATGTTCATCATTAAGTAAAAAATTGGGGTATAGATATGTTTACGGGTATTGTTCAAGGTGTTGGTCAGATTATTGATATTATAGACCAAGATAAATTAAGAACTTATAAAGTGAAGTTACCGCATCAATTAACCGATAAAATTGAAATTGGGGCTTCGATAGCCAATGATGGTTGCTGTTTAACTGTAACGAAGTTTGATAATGGCGTAGTATCATTTGATATTATGGAAGAAACGTTAGCATTAACCACATTAGGTGATAAAAAAATTAACGATTTTGTAAATATAGAACGAAGCGCAAAATTTGGTGATGAAGTGGGTGGGCATATTATGTCAGGGCATATATCTTGCACAGCAATAATTGTTGATATTCAAAAAACAGCAACTAATTGCCATATGACACTACAGTTACCATCTCAGTTTAGCAAATATGTATTATATAAAGGCTTTATTGGTATTGACGGTGCGAGTTTAACGGTTGGGCAGATAGATAAAGATGGCTTTACGATTCATTTAATCCCTGAAACGTTAGCTATTACCACGTTAGATTCGAAAACGGTAGGGGATAAGGTAAATATTGAAATTGATGCTCAAACACAAGCTATTGTTGATACCGTTGAACGGGTACTGGCGGCAAAATAATCTTGAGTAATTGGAATAGGGGGGAAAAATAATACTTATACTCATGAACAAATAAAGATTAAAACCACACAGACTAATTGCGTTTTAACATTCAATAATCAATTTTAGTTAAAAATTCAAGGCTCTGGGCTACTTTTTTAAGTAATAGATTGGCTAAATAAGAACTATTAAGCTAATCCAGGGTCTAATTTATCACGTCAAGATGCTAATAATTAAAGATGAGAGTAATTAACCGATCAAATAACGATGTTTTTTGTATTAAAGCCTTTAATTGTAAAGCATAATGTATCTTTGTAATATTGACTAACCCTAAATAAGATAAGCAATACTTACTTTTGTAAAATAATAACAATATAGCAGGTCTATTATGGAGTAAT
Source organism: Gilliamella sp. Fer4-1 (assembly GCF_001690515.1). Lineage (NCBI taxonomy): Bacteria > Pseudomonadati > Pseudomonadota > Gammaproteobacteria > Orbales > Orbaceae > Gilliamella > Gilliamella sp. Fer4-1. The sequence continues at coordinate 11,142 of NZ_LZGZ01000200.1, forward strand.
AATATAGGCCACTTACCACCTCAAAACAATCAAAAAACTTTAATAAAATCAATGGCTTTTCTGAATTATTTTTTTCTCTAATCAAGCAGACTATTAGACTATTGATCGATAGTTTGTTTAAAAAATAGACTTGATTTTTTCTCAAATCAGCGCTTATATATAACAGTGATGAGCATGGTGCTTATCACTCATTTAACTTTGGAGGAACTTATAATGGTACAAAAATTTGCTCCGTACGGTAGTGATGTCTCGTCTGGCACTTATAAGTGTGCCGACTGTGGGTATGTTTATTCAAACCAAAGTAAGAAATCGTTACCTCCTTGTCCTGATCATAATAAAACACCGCATAGCAAAAATGGTTGGTATATTATGTCTGGAAAAGGAGATTCAGTTAAAGATCCTCATCCAGATAAAAAATAATCTTATAAGTTAATACCATCAAAAGGTAACCGACTAGGTTACCTTTTTTACCGCATTAAAATTAAATTCCTAACGTTATAGGGCTATATGATTTAAAAAGTAACAAATTCATTCTTATATAAAAATTAAGTGAATTATAAGAGCCACATTCATCAAAATAATCGATGGAAAATAAGAAATTAAGAATCATCAAATCAATTGCAATTTGTTATGTATTTATGATTAAG
>NZ_LZGZ01000201.1:0-7859 GCF_001690515.1 Gilliamella sp. Fer4-1
GTAACTTGTTATTTTTTATGTGAAAATATAGCCTTAACTTACACAACAGCTTCTAACGTTGGGATCATTACTACTTTAGCACCAATATTCACAGCGGTATTATCTATATTCTTTTTAAGAGCCGAAGTGCCACCTAAACGTTTTTATGTCGGTTGTTTATTTGCAATTATTGGTGTTGGATTAATTAGCTTTAATGGTAAATTTGTGCTGTCATTAAATCCAATTGGCGATTTGCTGGCTATGTTGGCCTGCCTATTTTGGGCCTGCTATTCAATTTTAACAAAAAAAAGTAGTAACTATGGTTACAATATAATTTTATTAACAAGGCGATTCTTTTTTTACGGTTTGATATTGATGCTTCCCTTTTTATCTAGCTTTGATTTTGAATGGGGTTTATCACGGTTTACCAAGCCAGTTAATATTTTGAATATTTTATTTTTAGGCATTGGTGCTTCGGCTATTTGTTTTGTATCCTGGAATTATGCCGTTAAATTAGTGGGTGCGGTTAAAATTAGTATTTACTTATACTTAGTGCCAATTCTTACTATTATTACTGCAGTTGTTATTTTAAACGAGCCTTTTACTTGGGTTGCCGCCATTGGAACATTATTTACACTTTGTGGTGTGTTATTATCTGAAAGTAAAGCTAGAATAAGCAGAAAATAATTTGCTTAACCATTTGGTTAAATATGAGAAAGGAGCATAAACTCCTTTTTGTTTGATAATATTTTGTGATTTTTAGTCTAACTTTGGGTAATTAATGGTAATACAAAAAAGCAGTCAAGCGTAAAGGCAAAATACAGTCCCCTGCCGTCAACCATACGCTATTTTTTGACATATGAAACACTAGCATTGTGTGTTATGTATAAATGAATGCCGCAATTGTTGCAAATAATAGTAATGAACAACCTAACGATAATGTTACAAAAAGCGACATTCTAGGCTATATCGACGGTGTTTAAACCTTGCTTAAGATAAAGGTGGCAACGCACTGCACCTCCAGATAACACAGACAAGTCTATCGCATTATCAATCGCTGAACCAAGAATCAAAATTGAGGGTTTCAATTTGCCCCCTGCATAACGAGTAGCTAATCATTCATAAAAGATCAACATTAAATAACTACCCAGAGCGGATAAACAAGCAAATTAAATGACATTAATGGAAAGATTATAAAAAGCTTGCTTTAGATTGTTTAGATTAATGACTTTTAATAAATGCCAACAAACAATCAATGCAATAAAAAAGATAGATAACCCTAACAATAAAGCGAAATATTAGCGGTAGCGAGTAAAAAGTTCAATGAACTGCCATGGCAAAACTTTGCGTGCAAATACTTTCATCACGTAAACGCCAAAATTTGCTTTAATAATGCCTGAAATTTGCGGATTTTACCTTTCCAATCTATTGAAAACAATCCACGGAAAACAAAAAAATATATAAAAAACATTAATTATTAAATTTTTTCTTATTAAAAGGGCGCATTTGCTTTGTATAAAAAAGATTATATTGCGATAAAAACAGTTTGTACTTTCTATTATCACGTTATTACATACATTTTTGAAGTAATTCGTTATTTGTTTTCATATTTTGTAGCAATACAATATGTTGAAATATTGTGCTAAAAATAAAGTTATATGCTACACTGAGTAGATAAATAATTAACCATTTGTGGTAATAAACAACTCTTTTAATCTAACAATGAATTACATAATAAGAATATGGAAAACGATAATATCACAAGAAAAAATGTAATAAAAAAAACAAAAATTTGTTATTTAAACAATGGGCATCAAGGTATCTTTCCCATTTTTATGAGGTTAGAATATATTGGTGTAATAATTTGTATTTAAAATTCATAAATAACCTAATCACCTTTAAATCAATTTTACCTTTTTGTTGTTTAATAGGGATTAGTTATCCTTTATTTGCTGTGTTACCTAATGTTGAACCTGCAAAAACTGCAAAAGCAATACAAGGTTCGGCGCCTTATTTAACATTTGATGGTGGGCAAACTCAATCGTGGGATACGGATAGATTTTTAAATATCGAGCTACCTGATGGTAAAGTGCTAACCCCCAAAAACAATCCCTCATCTAAAGCTAATCCGATATCATTGCCACGTGATGGTATAAAACTTAGTGATATTAAAACGCTTATTCCATCGGGTCAAAGTACTATTTCAATGACCGATTTGCTCAATAATAATGGTTTTTGGACGGATAAAGATGGCGATGGTGATATTACCGCAACAGGGAATTTAACCATTACTGGTCGAGATGCCAATGGTACTCAAATGGGATTAGGTGATACCTTTCAGGATTGCAATGCGCCCTATAGTATAACAATGCAAAGTGATTATAGTATCTTATCAACGGCTTATGGCGAACCAAATTCAACTCCAATAGGGGCTAATAGCGCCACTTATTACCTAAATCCGCCTAAAGGCGCTTGTACTTATTCTGCCAAGCCCAACTTATTTTTAAGTAATAGTCGCAAAAATAATTGGAGTGGGTCGAATTATTCAGGGCCACCAAGCGAGTGGGACGATGCAAAAGGCTTTAAACGTCAAGATTTAAATAATCCAGCATCAAACTTTCCAACCATGGGGGCATATGGACTATTTTTTACCATGGATATGGTTGATAGCTTAGGCAGTGAGATGACTTTTGACAAGTCACCAGCAACATCGGGCATTGATTTAAATATAACAGGCAATGGTAGCATTGCCAAGATTCGGTTAGTTGGACCCAAAGAGGGGGCTAGCGCTGCCGAGGCAGCAACCGCAGTACCGACGACCTTTATCTTATATTCCGATAAAGCCAAAACGAATAAAGTATATAGTTTTACCATTAAAAAATGGTTTATCGTAAGAAAGAATGATAATGATATTAGTCATAGTTATGCTCAGGCTGAACAATACTGTAATCAGTTAGGCTATCAAATACCTACAGTTGATCAACTGACTAATGCTAATTCTCAGTATTGGAATCAAGGCTTAGCGGGTCAAGGTAATAACTACCAACGCCGTATTGGTGGAGGGCTATTTTCAGAATGGGGAGAAACTCGTGATTCTGCTAACATTAACGTGGGCTACCCTGGTAGTAATTTCGCAAGTCATCGGGCTTATTGGACGCAAAATACATATAAACCTTCTTACGAGCCCCTTATGAATCTTCAAGTACACTCTAATATAGGAATGGTTAGTACTTGGGGTTACACGAGTTATGGCACGGTCTGTGTAAATTAAAATGTCGCTATAATATCATGAATAATAAAACAAATAAATATAAACAGGGCGTGATTCAAGCCATACAAGCTTTTGTTAAACAAAAATTAGCTAATGACTTTTCGGGGCATGATATGGCGCATATTGAGCGAGTGGTGAGATTGACCGAGCAGATTTTACAGCATGAACCAAAAGCGAATGCGTTTATTGTGATTGTGAGTGCTTATTTGCATGACGTGATTGATGAAAAAGTGGTTGCTAATGTGAATCAAGCTATCATGGAGTTGCGTAATTATTTAATATTACAGGCGTTAACCGATAACGAAATTAAAATGATCTTTGACATTATTGAAAACATGTCATATCGAAAAAATCTTAATCAGAAAAAAACATTATCATTAGAAGGGCAAATTGTACAAGATGCCGATCGCTTAGACGCATTGGGTGCAATTGGCATTGGACGCACTTTTTATTATGGTGGTAATAAGCATAATATTATGTACGATCCAAATATTTCCCCCCGAATGGTATTGGATGAAGATAATTATAAAAGACCTAATACAGTTATTAATCACTTTTATGAAAAACTTTTGTTGCTTAAAGATATGATGAATACCCAAACAGCTAAAAAATTAGCTGAGCCAAGGCATCAATTTTTAGTTCAGTTTGTCGAACAATTCGAAAAAGAATGGACAGGTAAGGAATAATTGCCCGCTATTCTATTGATTAAACAATAAGTAGGTTGTTGATAATGCTTTTAACTAGCCTAAAACTGCGTTTAGGCTTTTTTAAACTATTTAAAGGCTGGATTTACTAAGTTTGCTTGGTAAAGATTGGTAACGGCGCTTAAAAAGGTATTGGCGCGCCAACCAGTGTTAGTACAATAGGTAAAGTGATTAAGCTTAATAATGTGCTAACTAAGGTTGCGCTTGATACCAGTTCTGGGCGAGTATCAAATTGTACAGACATTAATGTGGTATTGGCAGCACTTGGCATTGCAGCTAATACAATTAATACTTGCTTATAAATTGGTAAAATAGGCATAAAATAAACTATACCACATGCAACCAAAGGTGAAATAACCATGCGGGTTAGCAATGAAAACAACAATTTTGGGTAATCAAGTTGTTTGATCTTTATTTTGGCTAGTTGCATTCCCAAAATAATCATAATCACAACAATTGAAGAATCACCAATCATAGCAATGGATGTCATTATTGATTTAGATAAAGGAATATGGCACAACTGAAAAATAATACCTAACAATGCCCCATAAGCAACTGGCATGCGAATAACTTTATTAATAACATCTTTTTGACTAACAATATCATTATGAGCACTGCCCTTTGCAGCGTAATAAATACCGACTGTGCTCATTACAAATTGTTGTAACACCATCATAATTACACCAAGATCAAATCCCACCGAACCAAAAAAAACCAAAAGTACCGGTGTACCGTAGTTGCCATTATTCATAAAGCATGCACTTAAAATCATAGCGCAACGCTCTTTAACTGAATATTTCATGAACAGCGACCAAATTGAGATGATAATGACTAATAAAAAACACAAGCCAAAAATATAACCAATATAGAATAGATAATCGGTAGTTAACGTATGGGTATAAAACGTTTTAAATGCCAAAAAGGGGGAAAGCACATAAAGTGACATTTTTGAAAGGTTGGCTACATCAAGTTTTAGTGCTTTTTGAGCGATGAACCCAACTATAAAAATACAAAAAATAGGAAATAAAATAATAAAAAATTGCATAAGCGATATCTTTAAGCTGATTAATTCATTGAATCAATAGTGGTTATTATTGATTCTCGTAATTGGTTACAGGTATTATCATCAAGCGCATTGTTATGTTTATCTGTTAAGATAAACAAATCTTCAATATGCTCACCAATAGTGGCAATTTTTGCACTCCTTAATGATAAATCTAAATTAGCAAATATTTCACCAACGCAAGCAAGTAATCCTGGCATATCTAAGGCAATAAGTTCCATATAAGTTTGTCTTTCATTAAAAGCAGATAAGAAATTAACTTGTGTAGGTACAGAAAAAGATTGTAATCTTTTCTTTGGGGGTTTTATTCTCGCCGCTTGATAAACTGGTTGTTGTAGTGCTTTTTTTAGTGCGTTTATAATCCCTTGATGACGATCTTTTTGTATGGTTTGGCCATTAGGTTCTAATACAATAAACGTATCAAGGGCGAATCCTTTTTTATTTGTAATAATAAGTGCATCATGAATTGTTAAATTATGCATACTTAAGGTATTACAGACAGTGGCAAATAGATAAGGTCTATCGGGTGAATAAATAAAAACCTCACTACCACCATGATGTGAATTTAGGTTAATTAACACTAGTGTTTGAGATAAATCATGATGTAATAGATGTTGAGCATGCCGTACAATTTGTTCTGTTGTATAACGTAAAAAATAATCTACCCGATAATCCAGCCAAAAATCGTTGATTTGCTGTTGATCATAATTTTCTGCAAGTAATATTGCGAGTGCTTCTTGTTTATGTTGGCGTGCAATACTGCGTTGTTCAGGAATTTGATGAATACCCGAGTCAAAGGAATGCATGGTAGTAAAATAAAGTTGGCGTATTAGGCTTTGCTTCCAGCTATTCCAAAGTGTTTCATTGGTTGCACAAACATCTGCTACTGTTAAACAAAGCAAATACTGTAAGCGACGTTTGCTTTTTACTTGTTGAATAAATCCTCGAATTACTGCTGGATCTTGTAAATCTTGGCTTTGAGCGGTAACAGACATCAGTAGGTGATAGCGGACTAACCAGCAAATTAAATCAATGTCTTTGGTTTCGAGTTCGTGCAACTGGCAAAATTTTTCAACAAGCTGTGCACCTATTTCAGAGTGATCTCCATGTCGCCCTTTACCGATATCATGAAATAAACCACTAATAATCAGTAGTTCTGGTTTAGATAATTTAGTAAACACGGTTGAACTATTAGGGTGCTTTCGCTTACCACTATCTGTTTTTAAGTTATCCAATTCAATTAGTAACCGAATCGTATGCTCATCAACCGTATAAGTATGAAAAAGATCAAACTGCATCATTCCAGCAATGTGCTTCCAATCTGGAATATAGGCGGCCAATATACCATATTGATGCATGGGTAAAATAGCTTTTTTTATTGCATCGGGATGTTTGATAATCATCATAAATATCTGTCGAGATTTGGGATCTTCGCATAGCAAAGTACTTAATTTTCTTCTTGCCGAACGTAACTGCCTAATGGTATTTGAATAAAGCCCAGTGATTTGTGGATTAAGCAATATCGTATAAAAAAGCTGCATAATCATAACAGGATCTGTTTTAAAGAGATTATCATTTTTTATATCAATTAAGTTTTCTCTAATTTGGAAATGCTCATCAATATTATAAGGTTTACTTTTTTGGGGATGCTCAAGTATAGATTCATAAAACAGTTGTAATAACATCTGATTAAGTTCTGTAATATTGTGTGCAACTCGGTAATAGTCATGCATCATTTTTTCTACTGGCGTATTGCCCTCACCTTTGTAACCTAGCATGTTGGCAATACTAAGCTGGCGATCAAATAATAGACGATTATCATAACGTGAAATTACGCAATGAAGCGCAAAACGTATTCGCCATAAAAACTTACGACAAGTTTTAAAGTCTGCAATATCTTCATGAGTTAAATATTTGAAATCAGCCATTTTTTGTAAAAATTCACCACCAAAATGACGAATTGCTATCCATTGAATAGTTTGCATATCTCGCAAACCGCCGGGGCTATTTTTTAAATCAGGCTCAAGATTATAAGAGGTGCTGTGATACTGCTTGTGTCGTTCATGTTGTTCTTGGATTTTTGCCTTATAAAAAGCTCGAGAAGGCCAAATTTTATCGCTAAAAATTTGTTTATGTAGCTCATCTAACAATAATTGATTGCCCGAAATAAGCCTTGATTCAATCAAATTGGTCATTATGGTAATGTCGTTTTTTGCTTCTTGTAAACAAATTCTTAATGTCCTAACACTATGCCCTATATCTAAATGTAAATCCCATAACAAACGAACTAAATCACTAATCTGTTTTTCAATCTCTTTTACCAACGGATAATCACTTAAAATCAAAATATCAATATCCGATAAAGGATGTAATTCAGCACGACCATAACCGCCAACAGCGATTAAAGCAATACGATTACGTTTAAAAAAAGAAGATACATGTTTAGGAATTTGATAAAAACACCATAGGCGCTCAAGCAAACGATCAATAAATTGACTACGTAAATAGACTAATATATCAATATCAACTTGTTGCTCAAATTGAATCATAGACCATTGTTGAAAAGCTTCAAGTTGCTGTTTTAGATAGCTGATATTTATTTGGTCATCGCTAAAATTAAGAGGAGAGATAGGGTAACACAAATGTGTTTTAGTCATAGCTATATAATTAATATCCAGACAATTCAATAGCTATATCGTTACCTGATTTTAAATGTCTGTCAAGTGACAGTTGGAAGTAATCAAATCTTTAGCGACCGATATTATTTATAAAAAAGGAACAATAATTTGTTCCTTTTGTAAAAAACTTTTAGGAGCTATACCATTTAGTATAAAAATTATAA
>NZ_LZGZ01000202.1:0-4919 GCF_001690515.1 Gilliamella sp. Fer4-1
CAACAATTGACGTTAATTACAGAAGAAGCACCGGCTAACTCCGTGCCAGCAGCCGCGGTAATACGGAGGGTGCGAGCGTTAATCGGAATGACTGGGCGTAAAGGGCATGTAGGCGGATAATTAAGTTAGGTGTGAAAGCCCTGGGCTCAACCTAGGAATTGCACTTAAAACTGGTTAACTAGAGTATTGTAGAGGAAGGTAGAATTCCACGTGTAGCGGTGAAATGCGTAGAGATGTGGAGGAATACCGGTGGCGAAGGCGGCCTTCTGGACAGATACTGACGCTGAGATGCGAAAGCGTGGGGAGCAAACAGGATTAGATACCCTGGTAGTCCACGCTGTAAACGATGTCGATTTGGAGTTTGTTGCCTAGAGTGATGGGCTCCGAAGCTAACGCGATAAATCGACCGCCTGGGGAGTACGGCCGCAAGGTTAAAACTCAAATGAATTGACGGGGGCCCGCACAAGCGGTGGAGCATGTGGTTTAATTCGATGCAACGCGAAGAACCTTACCTGGTCTTGACATCCACAGAATCCTGTAGAGATATGGGAGTGCCTTCGGGAACTGTGAGACAGGTGCTGCATGGCTGTCGTCAGCTCGTGTTGTGAAATGTTGGGTTAAGTCCCGCAACGAGCGCAACCCTTATCCTTTGTTGCCATCGGTTTGGCCGGGAACTCAAAGGAGACTGCCGTTGATAAAGCGGAGGAAGGTGGGGACGACGTCAAGTCATCATGGCCCTTACGACCAGGGCTACACACGTGCTACAATGGCGTATACAAAGGGAGGCGACCTCGCGAGAGCAAGCGGACCTCATAAAGTACGTCTAAGTCCGGATTGGAGTCTGCAACTCGACTCCATGAAGTCGGAATCGCTAGTAATCGTGAATCAGAATGTCACGGTGAATACGTTCCCGGGCCTTGTACACACCGCCCGTCACACCATGGGAGTGGGTTGCACCAGAAGTAGATAGCTTAACCTTCGGGAGGGCGTTTACCACGGTGTGGTTCATGACTGGGGTGAAGTCGTAACAAGGTAACCGTAGGGGAACCTGCGGTTGGATCACCTCCTTACGAAGAGCTCGTAAGTGTTCACACAGATTGTTTGTTTAGAAGAAAGAGTCACTTTATTGGGTCTGTAGCTCAGGTGGTTAGAGCGCACCCCTGATAAGGGTGAGGTCGGTGGTTCAAGTCCACTCAGACCCACCAATTCTACTTGTTAAGCTGATTTTAGCTTGATTGGTTGATGAAGTGAGACAATGGGGCTATAGCTCAGCTGGGAGAGCGCCTGCCTTGCACGCAGGAGGCCAGCGGTTCGATCCCGCTTAGCTCCACCATTAAAGATATCTCTATTATTCGATGATGAAAAAATTATGTTTGTATTTACTTGAGTTAAAAGATGAGTGAATAGAAAGATAAAGCTCTTTAATAATTAGGAACAAGCTGAAAGAAACGAGTTCTCGTTTTTACGGAAAGTTTTTATTTTTGGTTTAATGATATATTTGATAAATATTGAGTTAAGCTGATTAAATTAAAAGTATTGAAGTAAAAAAGAGAAAAAAGCGTAAATTGAAAACCAAGACAACTGTGAGTTGTAAGGTTAAGAAATTAAGCGTACACGGTGGATGCCTAGGCAATCAGAGGCGAAGAAGGACGTGTTAATCTGCGAAAAGCGACGGTGAGCCGATAAAAGGCGCTATAGCCGTTGATGTCCGAATGGGGAAACCCAGTGTAGGTGACTACACTATCATCTGATGAATACATAGTCAGATGAGGCGAACCGGGAGAACTGAAACATCTAAGTACCCCGAGGAAAAGAAATCAACCGAGATTCCCTAAGTAGCGGCGAGCGAAAGGGGAGGAGCCCAAGCGGGTAGCATGATGTATTAGTGGAAGCGTCTGGAAAGTCGCACGATAGAGGGTGAAAGTCCCGTACATGAAAATGCATGATGTGGAAGCTTATAGAGTAGGGCGGGACACGTGATATCCTGTCTGAAGAAGGGGGGACCATCCTCCAAGGCTAAATACTCCTGATTGACCGATAGTGAACCAGTACCGTGAGGGAAAGGCGAAAAGAACCCCGGGAGGGGAGTGAAATAGATCCTGAAACCGTGTACGTACAATCAGTGGGAGCTGTTACCGTTGGGTAATAGTGACTGCGTACCTTTTGTATAATGGGTCAGCGACTTATATTCTGTAGCGAGGTTAACCGAATAGGGGAGCCGAAGGGAAACCGAGTATTAACTGTGCGTTAAGTTGCAGGGTATAGACCCGAAACCCGGTGATCTAGCCATGGGCAGGTTGAAGGTTGGTTAACACTAACTGGAGGACCGAACCGACTAATGTTGAAAAATTAGCGGATGACCTGTGGCTGGGGGTGAAAGGCCAATCAAACCGGGAGATAGCTGGTTCTCCCCGAAAGCTATTTAGGTAGCGCCTCATGAGTAACTGTTGGGGGTAGAGCACTGTTTCGGCTAGGGGGCCATCCCGGCTTACCAACCCGATGCAAACTCCGAATACTGACAAGTTTAATCATGGGAGACACACGGCGGGTGCTAACGTTCGTCGTGAAGAGGGAAACAACCCAGACCGCCAGCTAAGGTCCCAAAGTCATAGTTAAGTGGGAAACGAAGTGGGAAGGCTTAGACAGCTAGGATGTTGGCTTAGAAGCAGCCATCATTTAAAGAAAGCGTAATAGCTCACTAGTCGAGTCGGCCTGCGCGGAAGATGTAACGGGGCTAAAACTATGCACCGAAGCTGCGGCAGTGCACGCAAGTGTATTGGGTAGGGGAGCGTTCTGTAAGCCGTAGAAGGTGTGTTGTGAGGCATGCTGGAGGTATCAGAAGTGCGAATGCTGACATAAGTAACGATAAAGCGGGTGAAAAGCCCGCTCGCCGGAAGACCAAGGGTTCCTGTCCAACGTTAATCGGGGCAGGGTGAGTCGACCCCTAAGGAGAGGCCGAAGGGCGTATCTGATGGGAAACGGGTTAATATTCCCGTACTGGTTATAACTGCGATGGGGGGACGAAGAAGGCTAGGTTTACCACCTATTGGATGGTGGGTTAAGCATGTAGGCGTGTGATTAGGCAAATCCGGTCACTGAGACGCTGAGGTGTGATGACGATGCACTAAGGTGCAGAAGTAATTGATGCCCTGCTTCCAGGAAAATCCTCTAAGCTTCAGGTTATAATCAATCGTACCCGAAACCGACACAGGTGGTCAGGTAGAGAATACTCAGGCGCTTGAGAGAACTCGGGTGAAGGAACTAGGCAAAATGGTGCCGTAACTTCGGGAGAAGGCACGCTGATGTTAATTGAAGTCCCATGCGGATGGAGGTGAAATCAGTCGAAGATACCAGCTGGCTGCAACTGTTTAATAAAAACACAGCACTGTGCAAACACGAAAGTGGACGTATACGGTGTGACGCCTGCCCGGTGCTGGAAGGTTAATTGATGGGGTTATGCTTATGCAGAAGCTCTTGATCGAAGCCCCAGTAAACGGCGGCCGTAACTATAACGGTCCTAAGGTAGCGAAATTCCTTGTCGGGTAAGTTCCGACCTGCACGAATGGCGTAATGATGGCCAGGCTGTCTCCACCCGAGACTCAGTGAAATTGAAATTGCCGTGAAGATGCGGTGTACCCGTGGCAAGACGGAAAGACCCCGTGAACCTTTACTATAGCTTGACAGTGAACATTGAGCCTTAATGTGTAGGATAGGTGGGAGACAAAGAAGTGTGTACGCCAGTATGCATGGAGTCGCCCTTGAAATACCACCCTTTAATGTTTGATGTTCTAACCTATACTTCTGAATCGAGGTAAGGGACACTGTCTGGTGGGTAGTTTGACTGGGGCGGTCTCCTCCCAAAGAGTAACGGAGGAGCACGAAGGTTAGCTAATCCTGGTCGGACATCAGGAGGTTAGTGCAATGGCAAAAGCTAGCTTGACTGCGAGAGTGACGGCTCGAGCAGGTACGAAAGTAGGTCATAGTGATCCGGTGGTTCTGAATGGAAGGGCCATCGCTCAACGGATAAAAGGTACTCCGGGGATAACAGGCTGATACCGCCCAAGAGTTCATATCGACGGCGGTGTTTGGCACCTCGATGTCGGCTCATCACATCCTGGGGCTGAAGTAGGTCCCAAGGGTACGGCTGTTCGCCGTTTAAAGTGGTACGCGAGCTGGGTTTAGAACGTCGTGAGACAGTTCGGTCCCTATCTGCCATGGGCGTAGGAAAATTGAGAGGGTTTGCTTCTAGTACGAGAGGACCGAAGTGAACGCACCGCTGGTGTTCGGGTTGTGATGCCAATTGCATTGCCCGGTAGCTACGTGCGGAATAGATAAGTGCTGAAAGCATCTAAGTACGAAACTAGCCTTGAGATGAGTTTTCCCTGAAGAGATTCAGTAAGGTCCGTTTGAGACTAAGACGTAGATAGGTCAGGTGTGTAAGTGTAGTGATACATTGAGCTAACTGATACTAATGAACCGAGAGTCTTAACCTTACAACTCGGAGTTGTTTTGGAGTTACGCGATTGGATGATTGAAGTTGATATTTTTAGAGAGATTGACTTTAAATTGTTTAATAAATGATAGAGCAGTTTGTTCCGGATTGAGCAATTGCTGTGGATATGAGATAATACATGGTAATTGAGAGAAGAGAAGACAGGATATGTCTGGCGGTAATAGCGCGGTGGTCCCACCTGACCCCATGCCGAACTCAGAAGTGAAACGCCGTAGTGCCGATGGTAGTGTGGGTATTACCCATGTGAGAGTAGGGTGCCGCCAGACTTTTAAATTTAGTGAAGCCCAGCAGTGATGCTGGGCTTTTTTACGTTTGGTATTTTATTTAATGGAGCTCTGATTTGTATAATAATATCTAGAGCGGATAGCCCGAAGAATAACGGATTGAAGATGATAAGTTGATGTTG
>NZ_LZGZ01000203.1:0-5481 GCF_001690515.1 Gilliamella sp. Fer4-1
CAATTGAGGATTTTATAGTTTAAAAACAAGTCAGAAAAGCCATTGATTTTATTGAATTTTTTCTGGCTATTTTCTGGATTGAAACATGAGGTGTAATTTTAAACTCGGTGAAGTGAAGAAAATAGAAAGGTGATTTATACTCGCTACTTCACACCACCACAGTTTGGGGATTGCTATGCATGCTTCATTATTTTAAGCCTTGCTAACTAGTCGATTGGATGTATATGCAAAATATCATGACAGCTAAGTATTTAATATAACCTAGGATTTAATATAACTTGGCACTCAATGCAACTAAGTACTGTTTCTTAAACGAAGTATAGGGGCGAACGTTGATAAATCTGGTTTATGGCAATGAGTTTGAGCTTTTAACTTACTTAATAGTTGCATCGCCAAATGTTCCCCTATTTTTGCAGCAGGTAAGGAGACTGTTGTTAAAGGTGGAAAACTCACTTGGCAAAACTCGTTATCACCAAATCCACTCACAGCTAATTGATGGGGCACACGGATATGCCGTCGTTGGCACTCATAAAGCACACCACAGGCTAATTCATCAGTAGTGCAAATTAAGGCATCGATTTCAGGCCAATTCAATAATATGTCAGGCAGTAATAAGCTACCTGTACTAAAATTAGCAGGCTTGGCAGCATTGATAACTCGATGGGTAGGTAGATGATAATCCAACATCGCCTTATGCCAACCATGTAAACGTTGTTGAAAGAGATAATTTTGTTGGTTGGCACACAGTAACCCAATATTTTGATAGCCTTTTTTTATTATATGTTCGGTTAGCATATACATTGCTAAACTATTATCTAACGCTATATCAGGATCTGCCGCTGTATCATATTGCTTACCAATATTCATAATAGGTATCGTTTTATTAAGATTAACATTCTCAATAATAACGTCATTTTCGACATAAAATAACAATATTGCTTCGAGATTATGGTTGTGTAAAGAATCTAACAATTTTAGTTCACGGTTATAATAATGCTCAGATTCAATAAACAATATTGTATAACCTTGTTTAATTAAATTTGCTTGTAACACATCAAGCAAAATTTGCGCAGAATGATCGTGGTTTTTGGTTGTTATAACTGCAATAACTGGGCTAGATGACGCCGAGGCTAACTGGCTAGCGGTAACATTGGGTTTATATCCTAACGCATCGATAGAAATTTGAATCTTTTTGCGAAGTTTAACAGAAACACGTTCTGGCGTGCGTAAGGCGCGTGACACGGTCATAGAGCCCACACCGGCATATTTCGCTACGTCAAATAAAGTAACCTGCCCTGTATTCCTCCGTTTTTTTGCGCTTTGCATATTTCATCCTAATTGAATTTAACCTAACCGTTCGTTTAAAAAAGACTAATTTTGACAACTGCAAGCCAGTGATGAGTGACTTATCCATTAATATGAATATTGTGAGCCACCTTTTAAAACTCAATTTTTTAATAATATTATTCTATCAACATAATTATTTTTAATGAATTTATTAGAAATGTTATCTACATCACAAAATAAATAAAAATTTATGCAAATATGATAGCGCTATCACATTTCTATTATTTTAGTTGTGGCTATTTTTAATTTATATGCTAATTTTTCAATAAATTATCAGAATTTTAATGGAGAGAAAATGCTCGCTAACTATTTAACACAGCAAACTGTGAATATTGTTGATTCTGTAAATGATTGGAAAGAAGCTATACAGCTTTGCGCATCACCATTATTAGCAAACAATACGATTTCTCCTAATTATATTGAAAAAATTTTTGAATTACACGAATCACTTGGACCTTATTATGTGTTAGCGCCTGGCATTGCAATGCCACATGCCAGACCTGAGCATGGTGTAAATCAATTAGGCTTATCAATGTTATTAGTCAAACAAGGGGTAAATTTCAATTCGGCAGATAATGATCCAGTTTATTTAATTACGTTATTAGCAGCAATTGATAGTTCTAGTCATATTGAAATATTAACGCAATTGGCAACCTTATTTGGTGAATCAAATGATATGCAAGCCATTTTTAATGCTCAACATTGCGATCAGATTTTAACTGTAACCAATCGTTATTAAATTTAATAAAACTTTATAAAAGGATAAATAATATGAAAATTATGGCTGTTTGTGGTCAAGGTCTAGGTAGTAGTTTTATGGTTGAAATGAATATCAAAAAAGTGCTTAAGAAATTAAATGTTGATGCCGAAGTAACACATGCCGATCTTGCATCTATCTCACCCGATCAAGCCGATATTTTTGTTATGACCAAAGATTTAGCGGCCAGTTCGGGTATCCCTGCAGATAAATTAGTGGTACTAAGCAATATTATTGATATCAACGATCTAGAATCCAAACTTGCTGAGCATCTTGCTAAGAATTAACGGCCTATGAGGTGTTGCTATGATTCAGGAAATCGTAAAATTTATTGTTGATATTTTAAAAGTACCTGCCGTATTGGTGGGTTTAATTGCCATGGTTGGGTTAATAGCCCAACATAAATCATTTGCTGATACCGTAAAAGGAACCGTGAAAACAATTTTAGGTTTTTTGGTATTAAGCGGTGGTGCAAGCGTGCTTATCAGTGCAATTACGCCACTCGGCATGATGTTTGAGCAAGCTTTTAAATTACAAGGTATTATTCCTAATAATGAAGCTATAGTTTCTATGGCATTAAATGAATATGGTGCAGCAACGGCATTAATTATGGCGTTTGGTATGGTCGCTAATATCGTAGTTGCACGTTTTACACGTTTAAAATTTATCTTTTTGACAGGACATCATACCTTTTATATGGCCTGTATGATTAGTATTATTTTAACCGTTGCAGGATTTAAAGGCTGGCAACTGGTATTTACTGGATCGTTAGTGCTTGGCCTTATCATGGCTTTTTTCCCTGCTTTGGCACAACCGCATATGCGTAAAATTACGGGTAATGATGATGTCGCATTTGGCCATTTTGGTACTTTAGGTTATGTGCTAGCTGGCTGGCTTGGGCAAGTTGTAGGTAAAAACTCACGCTCAACTGAAGAGATGAATTTACCTAAAAACCTAAGTTTCTTACGCGATAGCTCAATTTCAATCTCATTAACTATGATGATTATTTATCTCATTCTAGCTATATTTGCTGGCTCTGACTATGTCGAAACTAATCTAAGTAAAGGTGATAATTATTTAGTTTATGCGATTATAGAGGCTATTACATTTGCTGCTGGTGTGTTTATCATTCTACAAGGCGTGCGATTAATTCTCGCTGAAATTGTGCCAGCATTTACAGGGTTCTCAGAAAAACTGGTACCTAATGCAAAACCCGCTCTTGATTGTCCTGTTGTCTTTCCATATGCGCCAAATGCCGTTCTCATCGGTTTTTTATTTAGCTTTCTTGGTGGATTAATTGGATTATTTGTTTTAGGGCAATTAAATCTGGTTCTGATATTACCTGGCGTTGTTCCTCATTTCTTTTGTGGTGCAACAGCGGGGGTATTTGGTAATGCAATGGGAGGACGCCGTGGAGCAATGCTTGGAGCATTTGCTAATGGTCTATTAGTCACGTTCTTGCCGGTTATGCTACTGCCTGTGTTAGGATCTTTGGGTTTTGCAAATACGACTTTCTCTGATGTTGATTTTTGCGGTGTTGGAATTATCTTAGGTAATATGGCTAAGTGGTTTAACAAAGATATCATAATGAGCATTATTATTGCTATCTTTGCTATATTGGTTATTTATAATTACATAGCTAAACCCAAAATTGATTCAAAGGATTAGTTAAAGTACCTATAGCCACTATTTATATTAGTGGCTATATAAAACACAGAAAAGGCATCTTTAAGAAAGCACATCATTTAATTAAGCCCTATTTTACAACAAAGACATTATGGCTTAATTTTAACTTATTTTTAGTCACACTTTTCAGTTAAAAAACACCTATTGTTGCTTTTATACCGACTAAAAAACATGAGTAAGCAATTCCCTTAAATAAATAACCTTAAATAAACCCCCTTAAATAAATCATCTAACCAGAAATAAGGTTGCTATTTACTAATTATGCTTCCATAAATAATTAATATAGCAACAACACTTATTGCTACTATAGCAATGGTATATTGTGTTTTTACACGGTACTTTTTCACCTCACCGACTGAAAGTTCGCTATGTTTGTTCTTTCGTTGATAATAATAGTACATTGGTAAACCAACTAACGTCAGCACAATTGATGCCAGCCCATTTTCTGTTTGATAAACTAGCATACCATAAATCACATAAACAGCGCCCAATATGGCTAAAATAGGGATAATTGGATAGCCAATGACTTTGTAAGATCTTGGTATATTAGGGTATTTTTTTCTGGCTATCATAACACCAACAAAGGTTAGTAAATAAAATACCCAAATCGAAAACATAGAAATTTCAGATAAACGATCGGCATCTAACAAAACCGAATATAAAAATGCAAAAATAACAAGAACTGAAATGGCATTAACAGGAGAACGGCTATCCTCATCTATTGTACTTAAATAACGTGCACCAACAATAGTTCCACGCTCTGCCATGCTAAAAATAGTACGTGATAATGTCATGATATAACCATTAATACCACCCAAAATCGAGATCATAATACCAACAGCAACTAAGTTACCTCCTGAATGCCCAAACATTCGCTGTGAAGCAACCGCGGCGGCATCGTGCCCTAATGAAACCATTTCGTTGACAGGAAAGATTTTAAAGAATGCTATATTGATACAAGCATAAACAATCACTAAAAAGATAATCCCAAAAATGATTGCTTTTGGTAATACTTTAGATGGATTATGAATTTCACCTGCAACCGATGCAACCTGTGCCCAACCATCATAAGCAAATAATGTAGCTAAGATAGCAACAGCAAAAGGCGCAAATGTTTCAATACCTTGACCACTAGCACCAAATAATGCGACTTGCCCATTGCCTTTCCAAAGACCAAATACCGCCAGTAGTAATATCGGAATCAATTTACAAGCCGTTGCAATGGTTTGTAAATATCCTGCCTCCTTGACACCAATTGCATTAATAAAGGCAATAAAGCCTAATGCTCCTGCACCTACCGCCATTTTATATGTGTCTTCAATCTCAAATAATGAGCAAAATACTGAACTAAAATAACCGACTAATGCACCAATTAACGCTGGAGAAAAGATAACTGTCATCATCCAACCATAAAGGTGAGCGATTTTAGCGCCATAGATTTTTTCTAAATAAACAAGCATGCCCCCAGTTTTTGGGAACATGACGCCTAATTCACAAAGCGTTAATCCACCACAAATGGAAATAGCACCACCAATAATCCAAGCTAATAAAGCATAATGATAATCGCCAGTAACTTCCAATACTGAAGGTGGTTTCATAAATGCACCAGCGCCTAAAACCATCCCAACAACCAGGGATAATGCAGAAACTAAACCAAGATCTTTCCGCAAGTTATTTTCTAAATTGTGATC
>NZ_LZGZ01000204.1:0-41071 GCF_001690515.1 Gilliamella sp. Fer4-1
TTACTCAATAATAAACAAAAAAATGAAGCTAATAAAATTTTACAAGCGCTCACAAACAAACGTGGATTTTATGGCATGATAAGTGCACAAACACTTAACCAACCTTATTTACTTAAGAACCAGTCGCCAAAAATTACACAAGCAGAAATATCAACATTAAAAGCCAAATATGACAATCAACCTTATGTAAAAAGAATTAACGAATTACGTTATTTTGGTATGGTATCAGAATTAAGTAACGAATGGCGTTATATGTTGAATCACCAAACAAATAAAAGTGAATACTTAGCATTATCTCAATATGCCTTACAAAAAGGATGGGGGGATCTTAGCATTCAAGCAACCATTGTTGGCAAGCTTTGGAATAACTGGACGGAACGTTTACCCATTATGTACAAAGATTTATATAACAAAGCATTAAAAAATAAAAGTATTCCGCTTTCTTATGCTTTAGCGATATCTCGTCAAGAAAGTGCCCTTAATAGCACCGCTAAATCGCCAGCTGGTGCTCGCGGGTTAATGCAATTAATGCCAGCGACAGCAAAAGAAACAGCTAAAAAAGTAGATACAGTGACTTATGTCTCATCGGCACAATTGTTTGATCCTAAAACCAATATAGAATTAGGCACTTCGTACCTAAATACCGTTTATCTACAAAATAGTAATAATCGTATATTATCTTCAGCAGCTTATAATGCTGGGCCTAATCGTGTAAAAAAATGGCTTAATAACAGTAATGGTAAACTTGACGCAGCCGCATTTATTGAAAGCATACCGTTTACGGAAACACGTAACTACGTAAAAAACGTATTGGTATATGATTATATTTATCAAACAATCTTAGGAAAGAAAGATGTCAATATTCTTAATCCCAATGAATTTAATCAACAATATTAATGGTGATTACAATGAAAACTAAAGAATGGAAACAAACCGTTGGAATATTACACCAAGCATTTAACGATGGTTATTCACTTGATATATTAAAGTTATTAATGACTGCTGATGAACGCGACGCTTTAATTACTCGCGTCAAAATTATACATTCATTACTTGATGGTTCAACCAATCAGCGCCAGCTCAAAGAGCAACTTAAAATTGGGATTGCAACAGTAACTAGGGGATCAAATAGCCTTAAAGAGGCAACTCCAGAATTCAAAAAATGGTTAGAAAATATTTTATTAAACTCAGATAACTAAATACATCGGTCAATATCTATCTATTGCTTTTTAGATCTCGTTATAATACATTTAGTCGCTATAAATTTGGTTGGATATTGACTTCACTTTCTGTGACAACTGGTACACAATAATCACACTCCATATGTGTAATATTCTTAATCGATTCAGTAATGTCATTATGATGATTATGATGAATTTCAATTACACAACTGGAACTGCGCAAACGTACCTTTAACGCTGGCATCGCGGCTAAATGCACTTGCGAAATAAAATCTCTAAACTCATCAGGAGAGCCAATATATTTAAAACAAAGATATAAACCACCCTCACTTACAAATTGTTCTATGTACTCAAGATTATTATTCTGATCTAAGGCAATGGTATAAAAAAGATCTCGCTCATTGTCATTATCTTTACTTTTTAAGATCTGATTAAATGCATAAATTTTATCGGGTAGATTCTGATTTTTGTGTGTACAGCGAGATAAATAATTATTAAAAAACTGCTCTCGGAGTTTAATTTCTTCATCTAGCAATCGACTTAATGTACAATTATTTTTATAGGTAATTCCCCAAAAAGTTTGTTTTGGCATATTAACAAATTTTGGCTCAGGCAATAAAAGCTGATTTTTATTTAGCTCAATAGCTGGTGTTAACCCTGTAGGATCCCAATATTCTCCTCGACGATAACTTGCTGGCGTTTCATTAAATTGTTTTTTAAAAGATCGGGTAAATGTTTGCTGAGAATCAAAACGATATTGCATTGCAATATCTAAAATAGGCTTACTTGTCATACGTAAAGCAAGCGCTGCATAAGTTAAACGGCGATGACGAATATAAGTACCAAGAACCTGACCAGTAACTTCTTTAAACATGCGTTGTAAGTGCCATTTTGAATAACCTGATTTTCGTGCAACATGATCAATAGATAATGGTTGTTCCAAATTCCTTTCAATCCAAACGATAAGATCTGAAATAATGCTAACTTGATTCATAAAACCCCATCATAATGTCAAATGGCAAACATCAACCGATTATGACTTAATCCTAGCAATAAGCAAGGTCTAAGTAAAAATTATTTTCTTTCAAATTTAGCAAAAAGAATGGGTGCCAGCTTGGTGTTCTGTAATATCTCTAACACCTGCCAGTTCAGGAAACTCTGCCATTAATTGTTTCTCAATGCCTTCTTTTAAAGTGTAATCAACCATTGAGCAACCATTACAACCACCACCAAATTGCAATATGGCATAGTTATCTTCTGTCAATTCAACTAAGCTCACATGCCCGCCATGGTTTGCCAATTGTGGGTTAACTTGAGCTTGAATCACATAATTAACGCGTTCAATTAATGGGGCATCATCAGCCACCTTTTTCATTTTCGAGTTTGGCGCTTTTAATGTCAATTGTGAACCTAACTCATCAGTCACATAATCAATGACAGTTTCTTCTAAAAATGGTGCACTAATATCATCGATAAAAACTGAAAAGTCATTAAATTTCTCTTCTATATCGCTATCTTCTACTGTATCAGCTGGACAATATGAAACCCCACATTCTGCGCTTGGTGTACCTGGGTTAATAACAAATACTCGAATTTGTGTTCCATCAGGTTGATTAGCAAGCAATTTTTTAAAGTGCTGTTGAGCTGATTCAGAAATAGTGATAATAGACATAACCCCTCACATTAATATAATTAGGTACAAATAGACCTAACATCATTTATTATAATAGTTGACTAACTTTCTTGGTTATTATAGGGATTGTTTAGGATTTTACAATACTGTACGGCACAAACAAACAACATGAACACTTGTTGCACCACATTTTTTTAATTGTTGGCTAATGGCATTAATTGTATTACCAGTTGTGACAATATCATCAATAAGCATTACCGATTTGTGCGAGAGATCTTGGCGACACATAAAAAGTGTTTCGACATTCGTAATTCTTTCGGTAAGAGATAGATTTTTTTGATCGCGTAAATTTTGCTTACGGGATAACAAATGAGGGTAAAAATCACAATTTAGCCATCTAGCAATCGGTTTTGCCAATAACTCGGCTTGATTAAAACCTCTAGACCAGTAGCGAATGTGATGTAACGGTACACAAGTCACCAAATCAGGTTTAATTAAAGCACCTGCTTCTCGTCGTTGATACCATGCCAAAAACATTAATCTTGCCAATGCAATATTTAATTCAATTTTACTGTAGAACTTAAAATGATGAACCAATTTTTTTAATGGATTAATATAATCAGACACAGCTATCAACTCATCCCAGTGCGGTTGCTTTGCACGACATCGATAACAGGTATCAGTCGATAAAGAATGCGGTAAACAGCATTGATGACAAACCTTATAAAATTTAGGTAGATTTTTAACACACTGACAACAAATGCCATGATGGGGCAAAAATAAAGGCATATCACACAAAACACATCGCATAAGATTTAATAAACTGTTTGTAAAAAAATTTTCAGGTAACATAACGTGTTAATATAAAAACGGTAGCAATCCAAAACAACAATTGGTTATAAGAGTGCCACTTTACCTACTCCAAATTATCAAGGAACATTAGTACAATAGGAATATTACTTATTTCGTTGTATACAAGAAAATACTTCTGCGAGTTACAACACAAAAAATTACCCAATTTTTCATAATAGATATTTATAATAATCAAATATCCAGTATAATCAGCCAACTTCCACAGGATAAAGGAATTAATATATGGAAAAAATCAAAATGCTATTTATTACAGCATTACTCACTTTATTTTCTACCGTTGCTTTAGCTGATACCAAGGTATTATTACAAACCAGCATGGGGGATATTGAACTTGAATTAGACAGCGAACACGCACCGAGCACTACGAAAAACTTTCTTGATTATGTTAATAGTGGTTTTTATGAAAATCTAACTTTTCATCGAGTCATTCCTAATTTTATGATTCAAGGTGGTGGCGCTGATGATCAACTAAAATTCAAAGACAATAACCCACCGATTAGAAACGAAGCGAATAATGGCTTAAAAAATGAGCGTGGCACAATTGCAATGGCAAGAACCAGTGATATAAACAGTGCAACTAGCCAATTTTTTATCAATGTTGTCAATAATGATTTTCTTAATTACCAATCACCAGAACAATATGGCTATGCCGTATTCGGTAAAGTAATTAAAGGGATGGACGTTGTCGATAAAATCGTCGCTGTTCCAACTAAACGTATGGGACCTCATCAAAACGTACCTGTTGAGCCTGTTTATATTAAAAAAGCTGTGGTTATTGAAAGCAATTAAACATTAATACTTGCTCAAGAAATAAAAAGCCACTTTTACAGTGGCTTTTTTAACTTTCTGATAAATTTAGGGATTATTTAAGGTGACTAAGCAAATTAGCAACCGTCCTAATCCCAACTCCTGTTGCCCCTGCTGCCCATAAGGCGGTGGCGCTTTTACGGAATGTTGCTGAACAATCGATATGTAGCCAATTTTTCTGATAATTTTCAATGAAATGTGATAAAAAGGCCGCAGCGGTACTGGCTCCTGCAGTATTAGGCAATCCTGAGTTTGCCATATCGGCAAACGATGATGGGAATTGAGAACGGTGAAATTCTGCTAATGGTAATCGCCAGAATGCTTCATTTTCAATATTGCTACTAGCTAACAATTGGTTAGCAAAGTTATCATCAAATGTAAGTAATGATTGATAATCATTACCCACCGCAATTTTTGCCGCACCTGTAAGGGTTGCGCAGTCAATAATATAATGTGGTTTATCATTATCGGCACGAATTAAACCATCAGCTAACACAAGGCGTCCTTCAGCATCGGTGTTATTAACTTCTACCGTTTTACCGTTACGGTAATGAATAATATCGCCTAATTTAAATGCATTACCGCTCACTAAATTATCGGCACAACACAAATAAAGCTTGATACGCTGATTTAACCCTCTTGCAATTGCCAATGCTAAAGCACCCGTTACTAGCGCAGCGCCCCCCATATCAGCGCGCATTGATTCCATAAAGCTACTTGGTTTTAAGCTATAGCCACCAGAATCAAAGGTAATGCCTTTACCCACTAAACAAGCAACAATTGGCGCTTTAGGGTTTTTAGTCGGATTATAATCAAGTTCAAGAAAAGCGGCAGGTCTATCTGATCCCTTACCTACCGTATAGATCCCCATATAATTGTGTTCTTTTAAAGCTTCGCCTGAAATAATTTTATGAGCCACATCAGACGAGTAAGTACTAATTAAATTAGCAGATCTTGCCGCTAACTCAACAGGGCTTAATGTCTCGGCTTGCTCATTAACAATATCCCGACACCAATCAATAATCGCTAAGCGATGTCCCAATTCTTGTTCGTCTTTAGTATCAAGTTTTGGTCCAATTACTTCAGCGCTTTTTTTGGCATTACGATAACCTAACCAAAAATGCCAACAAGCATCAAGATCCCAATCTTCGCCAACTAACTTAACCGAATTGATTTCTTGGCTATCTAACTTTCGCCCTGCACGTTGAATCATATCCAAACGACGTTCAGCTTTATAGTGAATAGTAATAGTTTTATCTGAGAAGCTCAGCAGTGCGTCTTTTCCCCACTGGGTTGGAGCCTCTTGATTAGAAAGCAAAATCGATAACATTGACATAGTAAGTACCTTAATCATTTATGAATCGGAAACAATGGATTAATTCTAATCAGAAACATGTTAATATAGCAAGTAAAGTTAAGTATAATTAAGGATTAGTCATGAATTGTATTGTACCAATAAAAAATGGAATTAATTTTCGCGATTTAGGCGGTATTAAAACAATCGACGGTCGCCAAATTCGCTCTGGCATGTTATACCGTTCAGGTGCCTTCTCACTTATTACACCAGAAGAGCAAAATTTTTTATGTGATGAATTAAATCTGCATTATATTTTGGACTATCGCGATAATGACGAAATTGTGCGGAATCCCGATAAATTATGGCAAAATACTCATTACATTAATGTACCCGCTAACCCTTTAAACGATACCGTCACAGCAAGTTTAACAAGTGAAATAGGAAATAATCCAATAACGCTTAAAAAAAGCTCACCATTTGATTTTATGATTAAACTTTATCAGCTACTTCCTTTTAATAATCTTGCCTATCAAAAACTTGCATCAACATTACTTAACGCACAAGGAAAACCATTAGTACAACATTGTGCCGTAGGTAAAGATCGCACGGGTGTTGGCGTTGCGCTAACGTTATTTGCTTTAGGTGTGAGTGAAGAAACTATCATGCAAGATTACTTATTGACTGAAGAGCTTTTATCAGATTATCGAGAAAATCTATTAAGTAAATACAAACATAAAGTAACGCCTGAAGAGTTTGAAAACCATAAAGTGATTTTTGCGGCTAAAAAAGAGTACTTAAACGCCGCCATTAACGCAATCAAACAACGTTATAGCACGATTGATAATTGGCTCGCACAAGAATATCAATTGGATAACAGCAATAGAAAAATCTTACAAGACATTTATTTAATCTAAAAAGATAAATAAGTTAGGGCTATTAATTATCGGATTTACTCACACGGTTTACCATATTAAGAGAAAATTCTGTAATGGATAGGTAAAAATAATGCTGAATATGCGTATTCAACAATCTTTGAAACAATTTATTTTGGCTCAATTTAGGTATTATTTGAATATCTTATTATTAAGGAGAGTAAATGGCCATTCCTGATTATCAAACATTGATGTTACCACTTTTAAAATGGTTATCTGATGGAAAACCTCACACAGCGAGAGAAACCTATAATCATCTAAGCCAATTATTTAATTTAACCGCTGATGAGATGAGTCAGGAACTACCCAATAGCAATCAACCTATTATTGAAAATCGAATTGGCTGGGCGAAAACGTACCTTAAAAAAGCGGGGTTAGTGAATAATACCCAGCGAGGTATTTGGCAAATAAGTGAGCAAGGATCAAGGTTTTTACAAACAAATCCCACTAAGTTAACCAATCAAGAGTTATTAAATATTCCTGAATTTTTATCGTTTAAACAGCTATCGCACTCATCAGAAAATCAAACAAAACAAACTGAGGTCGATACGGATGAAAATACACCAACAGAATTAATGGATTCTTCTTATCAAAAAATACGAGAAACATTAGCCGCAGAATTACTTAATTGCATTAAAGCTTGTTCACCAGCGTTCTTTGAACGTTTAGTTGTTGATGTTATGTTAGCATTGGGTTACGGTGGCTCTCGCCATGATACAGGAAAGGCAACACGTTTAACCAAAGACGGCGGGATTGATGGCATCATCCAAGAAGATAAACTAGGGTTAGATATGATCTATCTACAGGCTAAAAGGTGGGAAGCAACCGTTGGCCGACCTGATATACAAAAGTTTGCTGGTGCGCTACAAGGCGAAAGAGCCAAAAAAGGCGTATTTATCACGACTTCTGATTTTAGCTGTGAGGCAATCAATTACGTTAAACATTTAGATGTAAAAATCATTTTAATTAATGGTGCTAGATTGGCTGAATTAATGATTGATTACAATGTGGGTGTTTCAACGAGACAGGTTTATGAAATGAAACAAATTGATGGCGATTACTTTGAAGATGCAGATTAAAAACCCACTATCGTTATCTAACTTGAAATATTTTTCAAATTCTGGCGTAATATTGGAGCCTAAAATAGGTAAAAATAAAAACTTAAATAAAATCAATGTGTTTTCTGACTGATTTTTTTACCATGTCGATTTATCGTTCTTTCTGACACATCATAGCCCTATATTCCTGATATCGTGCACTAAGCTTAATGCGACTATACGTGCACCAAAATGGTTAGCGATTTTCAGTTAATGAAAGAGGGGCATGAGATAAGGCATAATCCCCCACCTATTGTTTAAGCTCTACTAAGTGTTTTGACTATAATGAGTTGTTCTATGATTGTTATTTATATCATAGAAGTGATATTTGTCCATTTTTGGGTAGCCCATCAAATAAAATTTAAGGTATAACAATGATGATATCTATTTGCCATACTAACCTCGTGGCAACATTCTAGCCTTTACGATTGCAATACCAATTGCTTAATCGGTGCATCACAATTAACAGAAAGATGAATATCACCAATTTGTTGATACTGATAATAAAAGTCCTGTCCAAATGGGGCGTTAATTAACTGGTTTTCAATATCTACTTTTACCGATCTTATTTGCCAAACGCCTTTAGCATATAATTTCAGCGCAGATTCCTTTAATGTCCAAAGTTGCCAAAAGGCGGTTAATGTATCGCTTTGTTTTAGCATCCATTGATATTCTTCATCAGCAAAAAAATTTTTGGCGACATTTACATAATTGTGACGCGGCCGAGCAACTTCGATATCAAGCCCTACCTTGCCATTTAACGATATCGCAACCGCGACCCAATCTTGGCTATGGCTGATGTTAAAATCAGGAAGATGCGGCGCTAAAAAGCAGGGACGGCGATTATCGCCAATGATCATCATCGGCAAATTAGCAATTTGACAATATTGTTTAAGTAAATTCGCTAAAATTGATCGACAAACTAAAAACTGTTTTTTCCGTGCACCATTTAATAATTGAGCATCATTAATGACTTGTGGTGACAGTAGTGAATAATTCACTTCTGCTGTATCTAAATGGGCAAGTTGGGCAATTAACATGTTGGATAAGCCAGTTTAAACAAAAATTATTTTTTACTATTTTAACAGCATGCTATGCTAACTGTTATCGAAATTTATCAGATCACTAAGGATGCGTCATGTCTTTACAAACAAAATTAGTTCATGCTGGTCGAAAAACTCGCTACACCCAAGGAGCGGTAAATTCTGTTATTCAGCGAGCTTCATCGCTGGTTTTTAACTCAATAGAAGCCAAAAAAGAAGCCACAGAAAATCGAGCAAAAGGGGCTCTATTCTATGGGCGCCGTGGCACATTAACCCATTTTGCCCTACAAGAAGCCATGACCGAAATTGAAGGCGGTGCAGGTTGCTACCTTTATCCTTGTGGGGCCGCAGCAATTGCTAATGCCATTTTAGCTTTTGTGAAAAATGGCGATCATATCCTTGTATCTGAAGCCAGTTATGAACCTACTCAAGAATTTTGTGAACATATATTAAAAGATTTTGGAGTAGAAACCGATTACTTTTCGCCACTAGTGGGGAGTGATATTAGCAAATATATCAAATCCCATACTAAAGTTGTATTTTTAGAATCACCAAGCTCAATTACGATGGAAGTCCAAGATGTGCCAGCAATCGTTAAAGCCATTCGCAGTGTGAATCCTGAAATCGTCATTATGATGGACAACACTTGGGGAGCCGGCGTGTTATTCAAAGCGTTAGCGCACGGCATTGATATCTCAATTCAAGCTGGCACTAAATATTTAATTGGTCACTCAGACGCCATGTTAGGTACCGCGGTTACCAACCAACGTTGTTGGGATAAGTTACGTGAACGATCTTATTTAATGGGACAGATGTGTGATGCCGATACAGCCTATATGGCAACGCGTGGATTACGAACCCTAGCAATTAGGCTCAAGCAACATCACGAAAGCAGCTTAAAAGTGGCAAATTGGTTAGCCAATCATCCTAAAGTGGCAACTGTCAATCATCCAGCATTAGAAAGTTGCAAAGGGCATGAATTTTTTAAACGCGATTTTAGTGGTGCCAGTGGTCTATTTTCATTTGTCCTTCAAGAACATTTAAGCGATGTCCAATTATCTGATTTTTTAGATAACATGACCCACTTTTCCATGGCTTATTCATGGGGCGGATTTGAATCATTAATTTTAGCTAATCAACCTGAAGATCTTGCCAAAATACGTCCAGTATCGGGGATTGATTTTAAAGGTACATTAATCCGATTACATATTGGTCTTGAGGATCCTGATGACTTAATTGCTGATCTTGCCGCAGGCCTAGATAGAATCGAACGACATAAAAATAAAGTGAATGCGTTACAAAGCTTGGTATAAATAAGCATAAATTAGTAGAAATGGATAGCAGATGAGCCATCAAAGCCAAACACAAATCGACAGCATGGTTGAACAAACTATTTTACCACACCTAAATGGCCGACAATCGCTACTCGTTGCCTTTAGTGGTGGCGTCGATTCGACCGTATTAATGCAAGCATTAGTCAATTTAAAGCAACAGTTACCACATCTACAACTTAGAGCAATTTATATTCATCATGGTTTAAGTGCAAACGCTGATAACTGGGCGGCACATTGTCAACAACAATGCCAAATTTGGCAAGTGCCATTAATTATTGAAAAAGTCAAACTTGATCAACAAGCAGGCAATATTGAAGAACAAGCCAGAAATGCACGCTACCAAGCCATTTATCACCATTTACATCATGATGAAACCTTGTGCACCGCACAACATCTTGATGATCAGTGCGAAACCTTTTTTTTAGCGCTAAAACGTGGCAGTGGCCCAACTGGCTTATCTGCAATGCCGATTGAAAACGGAAACCATCTTCGACCACTACTAACCATTACACGTGCACAAATTGAAGCTTATGCTAAACATCATCAGCTTAACTGGATAGAAGATGAAAGTAACCAAGATGATCACTACGACCGCAATTTTTTACGCTTAAAGGTATTACCACACCTTAACCAACGTTGGCCACATTTTTCGCAAATGGTGGCTCGCAGCGCTGAATTATGCCAGCAACAAGAAGCATTAATTAATGAATTATTATTGGCTGATTTTAAACAAGCCACAACCGAGCAAGGGCAATTGTGTTTAACACCATTATTTGGCTATTCAGAATATAAACGTAATGCCATTTTACGCATGTGGTTTCGATCGCAACAAATCAACATGCCAAGCCAACAGCAACTCGCCTTAATTTGGCAAACCGTTGCTTTAGCTAAAGAAGATGCCAATCCCCAATTTATATTACATAACAAACAAATCCGTCGTTATCAAAACCAGCTTTATCTATTGCCATTATACCAAAACATTGAATCGCAAATGCTTAATTGGGATTTAACGTTGCCGTTAACACTCCCTGATAATGTGGGGCAATTACAGGTGAATTATCAACCCCCTTTACCTTGCCGTTTACCCCATGCAGATGAGCAAGTGACCGTTCGATTTCATGCTCAAGGGCAACTACAGATTGTTAATAGAAAAGGCTCAAGAGCGATAAAAAAACTATGGCAAGAACATCATATTCCACCGTGGATGCGAACACGAATCCCAATGGTTTACTATAATGAACAGCTTATCTGTGCGGTGGGCGCTTTTGTCACAGAACAAGGAAAAGGCGCACAAATCGGTTTCAAACTCATCAATAATGGCTTATAGGTTTTATCGATAAAGTTTGATACGCAAAACAATAATATATTTAAAAGATTAGCTAAAATAATCATATTTGTTAAAGCCAATATAGCTTAGTTAAATAACAGCAATTAAGGTTAATATGATTATCAGAAAATATTAGGATTTATCATCATGATGCTTCTATCTGATTATCTAAAATCTACAGATATTGAATTAATCCATAGTAAGTTAAAAAAACTGACCATGACAAGCTTAACGCACATTCTTAATAATAACTACACCGAATTAGAGCTTAATACGAAGCAAGATATCAAAACACTAACTTTTCAAGAAAGTCTAAGTGTAATTTTAACGGGAGATTATACTGAACCTGTTTTTCAAATGTGCTTAAAAATTTATAAAGATGAAATGTATCTTGGTTATTATCACTATTTGACAACATTAGACCTTACCTTTGTTGATGAATTCTTTGTAATCAGATAGAATCAATTATTTGATTATATATCAATTAGATATTAAATTATGATGAAAAAATTACATTTATTAAGCTGCTGTCTTTGCCTGTTACTACCATTAAAAACGCAAGCTGTTGTTGTCAATGATGTGACAGGCATGACACCAGTACAAGTCGCGGCTATTGTTCAGCCTGAATCCACCCAACAAGTTGCTGAACTGGTTAAAAATACCTCTGGTCCAATCAGTATAGCTGGTGGCAAATACAGCATGGGTGGACAAACTGCAATAACAGGGGCAATCCAGATAGATACCAAAAAACTTAACCATGTGATTGATTTTAATCCTGAACAAAAACTTTTAACCATTGAATCAGGTGCCAACTGGCGCCAAGTGCAAGAATTGATTGATCCTTACAACTTATCAGTGAAAATTATGCAAAGTTATGCCAATTTTAGCATTGGTGGATCACTCAGTGTTAATGTGCATGGTCGCTATATTGGGGAAGGCCCTATAATACTATCAGTAGAAAAATTCAAAATTGTACTGGCTGACGGCTCAATAGTCATCGCCAGCCCAAAAGAAAACTCAAATATATTTTATGGCGCAATTGGTGGTTATGGCGGTTTAGGAATTATTACTGAAGTTACATTGCAACTTGTTGATAATGTTAAAGTTAAGCGCATCAGCGAAGTCATGCCAATAACAAAATATTACTCGTATTTTACTCAACATATTCGTTCTGATAAAAGTGCAATATTCCACAACTCAGTAATGTATCCACCTGATTTTGAAACAGTTCGCGCCGTTACATTTAAACAAACCCAAGAGCCATTAACTATTTTAGACAGGTTAAAACCTAATACACAATACTCACGGACTCAGGAACAAAAAATAAAAATCGTCACCTCATCAACTTTGGGCAAACAGTTGCGTAAATTATATGATGAAGTTGATTACACAAAACAACCTGTCATGTGGCGTAACTATGAAGCAAGTTACGATGTATCTAATTTAGAGCCTATTGCAAATAAAGACAAAAGTTACGCACTAGAAGAATATTTTATCCCAATAGAACGATTTGATGATTTTTATCCAGAACTCATTGCTATTTTGAAAAAACATCAAGCTAATGTCATCAATATTTCGATTCGTCATGCTAAGCCAGATAGTGGCTCGCTACTAGCATGGGCTAAAACTGAAGTGTTCGCTTTTGTTATTTATTATCAGCAAGCAACTGATGAAAACAGCAAAAAACAAGTAGGCATCTGGACTCGGGAACTAATAGACGCCGCACTAGCAAACAATGGTAGCTATTATTTACCTTATCAGTTGCATGCCACGGCTGAACAGTTTCAGCGTGCCTACCCACAAGCAGCACGTTTTTTTAAGCTCAAAGCACAGTTAGATCCAAACAATAAATTCAGCAATATGATGTTAGATAAATATCACCCTAAAAAAGCTGAGTAAGCAACTGACAAAAGCAAAATAGCCTATTGCGGTATTGATGCTTAAACATAGACATAAGCTAAAATATTTTAACAACATTTATACGAATTTATTGAATTGATTAATGATAACGAATAATAAAGGAGGCCATTAGCCTCCTTATGCTACCACCAACTTTATACGATTTATTTTCCGCTCTTGGCCTTCCAACGTTTGAGTAACAATGCATTGGTAACCACACTCACACTACTTAACGCCATCGCTGCGCCAGCAATCATTGGGTTTAAATAACCTAGCGCCGCTAATGGAATACCAATCAAATTATAGACAAACGCCCAGAATAAATTCTGCCTGATTTTATTATAAGTTCGACGCGAAATATCAATCGCATCAGCGATTAAAAATAAATTGCCTCGCATCAACGTAATACTTGCTGCATGCATTGCCACATCGGTGCCCGTTCCCATAGCAATACCGATATCGGCAGCAGCTAAAGCGGGCGCATCATTAATACCATCCCCGACCATAGCCACTTGATTATTGGCTTGTGTATAGCTTTCTTTCTGTAATTGATAGATATAATTTGCTTTGTCTTGAGGCAATACTTCAGCAATAACTCGATCAATAGCTAACTGATCACCGACATAATTTGCTGCTTTCTGATTATCACCAGTTAACATTACCGTATTAACATGTAGTTGATGAAGCGCATCAATTGCACTTTTTGCTTCATCTTTAATCATATCAGCAAAGCCTAATATCGCCAAAATCACAACATTGCCTTCTAACTGTTGTTTAGCTAAAAATGAAACGGTATAACCTTTGTTAGTTAATTCGCTAATTTTATCATCCATATTCATAACATAAGCGTTTAATGACTTCATCCAACGCAAACTTCCTAAATAATATTCGGTATTATCAAGGGTAGCCATTACACCTGAACCTGTTACTGAAGTCATATTTTGCGCATAACGAAACTGCCCTGCTTTACTTAAAATCGCCTTAGCAAGTGGATGCTCACTACCCGCTTGCAATGATGCAGCAATCGACAAAATTTGCTCGGGCGTCTCGCTACTTATAATATCCATTTCGACTAATTCAGGTTTGCCCATGGTTAAAGTACCTGTTTTATCAAATGCGACCGTATTAATACTGTGCAGTGTTTCTAATGCTTCGGCATCTTTAAATAAAATACCATGACGAGCAGCTACTCCAGTACCAACCATAATGGCTGTTGGCGTTGCCAACCCTAAAGCACATGGGCAAGCAATCACTAACACCGCAATACAATAAAGTAATGCTTGTTGCCAATCATGCGATATTATTCCCCACACCAATAACGTAACAAGTGCAATTAATAAAATCATCGGTACAAAAATCGCACTAATGCGATCAACAATGCGTTGAATCGGCGCTTTTTTTTCCTGAGCTGATTCAACCATTCCGATAATCTTCGATAGTGTTGAGTCGGCCTGAATGGCGGTCGCTTTAACAATCAATAATCCTTCACCGTTAATCGTGCCACCAGTAACCACATCGTTAACCATTTTATTGACAGGCAAACTCTCACCAGTTAACATCGACTCATCGCTACTTGATTGACCTTCTATCACAATGCCATCAACTGCAATACGATCACCAGGTTTAACAATAACAATATCACCAACTTTAACTTGGCTTATTGGTAAACTTACTTCCTGATCACCTCGCCTAACTAAGGCGATATCCGGCCTTAAAGCACAAAGTGCTTCAATCGCTTGTGTGGTCTGATGTTTAGCGCTTGACTCTAGCCATTTTCCCACCAAAATTAAGGTGATAATCACCACTGTAGACTCAAAATAAAGATGTTCAGTATTTCCCGTTATAAATTGATAAACTGAAAGCCCATACGCCGCACTCGTGCCGATAGCAACCAGTAAATCCATATTGCCTGACAACGCTTTAACCGCATTAAAAGCACTTCGATAAAATTTTGCCCCCAAACCAAATTGCACTATAGATGCAATAACCAATTGCAACCAAGCAGGCATCATCAAATTCAAACCAAACAAAGCTAATAACATAGGGAAGACAAAAGGAATGGCAAAAATAATAGCAACAATAATTGGATATATAGATGATTGCCTTTTAGATTTTCTTTGATTATCCGTTGATTCGGTAATTTCAACCGCATGATAACCAGCTTTATCCACTGCCGACATTAATGCTTCCAGCTTAACAGAAGCATTAGCATTAACCGTTGCTATTTCGGTAGCAAGGTTAACACTAACATCAATCACTCCATCTACTTTCTTGATTGCCTTCTCAACGCGCCCAACGCAAGATGCACAGCTCATTTCTTCGACAATAAAATTGTATTGGACAGTTTTCATTCAAAGCATCCCCCACTTATTATTTATGTTGTTGGCAATTAGTATATACCCAAAATAAAAAAGGGTTCACGAAAATAAGCATAAAACAGCAGGGTAAGATTAACCCTGCCTTAGGAAAAAAAGGAAGGTTAATTACGAAGATTTTCTGGCCATTCGTTTTGGGTAGAAACCAATAAATCTTTAACAACACGAGGGTTACCCGCCACAATATTACCAGAAACCATATAGTTATTACCGCCAGCAAAATCAGTAACAACCCCACCAGCTTCGCGCAAAATAAGCTCACCAGCTGCGATATCCCACGGTTTTAGGCCAATTTCAAAAAAACCATCTAAACGACCAGCAGCAACATAAGCAAGATCTAACGCAGCCGAGCCAGCACGGCGAAAATCACCGCATTTAACAAACAATTTTTGTAAAACAGTAAAATAACTATCGCTGTATTGTTTCGCTTTAAATGGGAGCGCAGTAGCAAGTACACTTCCCTCCAAACCCTTGGCATTACTAACACGAATACGATAACCATTAAGCTGAGCACCTTTACCACGAGCGGCGGTAAACAGCTCATTACTCATTGGGTTATAAACCACAGCAATTTCGGTTTTACCTTTAACTCGGGCAGCGATTGACACAGCAAAATGCGGAATATTTTTGATAAAATTAGTCGTACCATCAATTGGATCGATTATCCACTGTGTATCAGCATTATTCCCTTTCGCCAAACCACTTTCTTCAGCAATAATAGTATGATCAGGGTAAGCTTTTTTGATTGTCTCAATAATCAAAGCTTCAGCTGCACGATCAGCATTAGTAGCAAAATCATTAGTGCCTTTGGCTTCAATCTCGATTGAACTTGGGTTTTCATAAGCCTTAATGGCAACATTCCCTGCTTTACGAGCAGCACGGATAGCGATATTCAGCATCGGATGCATAATTTTCTTCCAATTGATGATGTTAAAGAACGGGTTGATTTAGCAAAGCAATTAGCCTTACTAAAAATTGGAGTATAGTATAAAGGTTTTACAACCTTATTACCAGACTATACCTGCATTGATGACAAAAATAGATTTAATTGATCTTGATAAAAAATCGTAAAAATTTTTAATAAAACAAGCTCAATTTTTATTGTAAAAATCAGCAGGTAATGTTTTCTCTCTATTTTTTATTTATTTTGTTGTTTTAAAATGGCTTTGTTTCGAGTGTTTGGTTTTCGCATAAAAAATAAGCCATTGATGATATTGCCCGATTTAGGAGATTTGTGCCCAATATTTTACAACGCCACGTATGGCGTTAGATGGCTAAAAATAAGATATTTTTTCACTTAAAAAACAGGTCAGGAAAAATACTGATTTTATTTTTCTAGATTACACCCAAATGCTGACGCCAAACCTTATTCGGCGCCAAAATATATCGCTGATAAAGGCGATAAACAAAGCCTTACCCATTTATTAAGCAGAATAACCGCTTTCTATTCGCATTACTCTCGAAATTATTGCATAATACACAGCGTATAAATTACCGAAATTAAGTTAGGAATAATTATGGAACTTCTTTGTCCAGCTGGATCGTTGCCCGCTCTTAAAGTAGCAATCGATCATGGTGCTGATGCCGTTTATATTGGTTTGAAAGATGATACCAATGCCCGCCATTTTGCTGGTTTAAATTTTAATGAAAAACGGTTGTTAGAAGCTTCAGATTATGTACATAAACGCGGTAAAAAGTTACATATTGCCATTAATACTTTTGCTCATCCTGAAAATTTCCAACGTTGGCAACATGCTGTCGATACAGCTGCAAATATTGGTGCTGATGCGTTAATTATTGCTGATCTTGCCATGCTTGATTATGCGGCTGGAAAGTACCCTGATCTTGAGCGTCATGTTTCTGTGCAAGCGTCTTCAACCAATGAAGAATCGATTAAGTTTTACTATAACAACTTTCAGGTACATCGTATTGTGTTACCGCGTGTACTTTCGATGCATCAAGTTAAACAACTATCACAAGTTTCTCCTGTTCCGCTAGAAGTATTTGCTTTCGGCAGCCTGTGCATTATGGCGGAAGGACGTTGTTATTTATCATCCTATTTAACTGGTGAATCACCCAATACAGTTGGGGCTTGTTCGCCAGCTAAATTTGTTCGCTGGGAAGAGACCGAAAAAGGGCTTGAGTCACGACTCAATAATGTGTTAATTGATTGCCATAAAAAAGGTGAAAATGCGGGTTACCCAACGCTATGCAAAGGGCGTTATTTTGTTGGCGATAAGCTTTATCATCCAATCGAGGAGCCAACCAGCTTAAATACCATTGAGCTATTACCTGAACTATTTGCTGCTAATATTGCCTCGGTTAAAATTGAGGGGCGTCAGCGTAGCCCTGCTTATGTTGAACAAGTAACCAAAGTATGGCGACAAGCCATCGATCGCTATAAAGCCAATCCGCAATCATTCCAAACAGAAAAAAGCTGGATGGATACGCTTGGATCAGTTTCAGAGGGAACACAGACAACATTAGGCGCTTATCACCGTAAATGGCAATAATTTAATTTTTTTATTAAAACAAATAATTAAAAAATATACATTTTAAATGTAATATTTCGCTTTTTATATCTTCTGTTTTTTGTAAATAAATACAGGTGATAAGGTATTATCTTTAATAATTTAATTCATTTAATATAAACAATATTGTGAGCAAAACTATGAAATACGCATTAGGACCAGTGCTTTATTATTGGCCTAAAACCACAACAGAAGCGTTCTATTACGCCGCTAGAGAGAGTCAAGCGGATATTATTTATATGGGCGAAACAGTATGTACCAAACGCCGTGAAATGAAAGTTGCCAATTGGATTGAACTGGCAAAAGAAATTGCTAAATCGGGTAAACAAGTAGTGCTTTCAACCCTAGCATTACTTGAAGCGCCATCAGAATTAAACGATTTACGACAATTAGTTAATAACGGCGATTTTTTAGTCGAAGCAAATGATTTAGCTGCCATTAATATTGCGCAAGAGCATAAATTACCATTTGTTGCAGGCCCTGCTATTAACTGTTATAACGCATTAACTTTAAAATTATTACAAAAACAAGGGATGGTGCGTTGGTGTATGCCAGTTGAGCTTTCTCGTGACTGGTTAACCAATGTACTTAATCAATTTGAAAATTTAAATATTAAGCGAAATTTTGAAGTTGAAATATTCAGTTATGGTTATTTACCTTTAGCTTATTCAGCGCGTTGTTTTACCGCTAGATCAGAAGACAAGCCTAAAGATAAATGTGAAACATGTTGCATTAATTATCCCGCTGGGCGTGAAGTGTTCTCGCAAGAACAGCAAAAAGTATTTGTGTTAAACGGTATTCAGACTCAAAGTGGTTATTGTTATAACTTAGGCAATAATCTTAAAGAGATGAAAGGATTAGTGGATATTGTTAGAATTTCACCACTTGGTCTTGAAACGCTCGATATTGTCAAACGGTTCAAAGCTAATGAAGATGGATTAAATCCGCTACAAATTGAACATAAACGAGATTGTAATGGTTACTGGAATGGTATTGCCGGACTTGAACTTACCCAATAAGCATTTTGTGCCTGAGCAATTTAGGGCGGATTTTCCTGCGCTTAATAGTGAAAGTGTCTATCTTGATTCGGCAGCAACCGCACTTAAACCACAAGTGATGGTTGATGCAACGCTTGCCTACTATTTAGAAAATACCGCAACAGCCCAGCGTAGTTTGTATAATACCGCACTGCAAGTCACCGCAACGATTGATAAAGCAAGACAAAATGTTGCTAATTTAATTCACGCTCAAAGTAGCACTGAAATTATTTGGACTCGTGGTGCGACTGAGTCATTTAATTTAATTGCGCAAAGTTACGCTCGTCCGTTACTACAATCTGGCGATGAAATTATTGTGAGCGAGTTGGAGCATCATAGCAATTTATTGCCTTGGTTGATTGTTGCGGAGCAAACAGGCGCTAAAGTCATTCAATGGTCGTCAGATGTTAATGAGCTATCTTTATTAATGTCTGCTAAAACAAGAATTGTTGCAATAACGCAAATGTCGAATGTAACGGGTTTTTGCCCTGATTTAGCTACAATTAGCCACATTGTTCATCAACATAATGCGGTTTTAGTTGTTGATGGTGCGCAAGGCATTGTTCATCATGCGCTTGATGTCCAGCAATTAAATATCGATTTTTATGCTTTTTCAGCCCATAAATTGTATGGACCAACGGGTCTTGGTGTTTTATATGGTAAAAAGTCCTTACTTGAACAAATGTCGGTTTGGCATGGTGGCGGAAAAATGCTAAAAAGCGCTTCATTTGATGATTTTATTCCTGAAGATCTTCCCTATAAATTTGAAGCAGGCACACCCAATATTGCTGGCATTCTTGGCTTTAACGCAACACTTGAATGGTTAAAAAGTTGGGATAATAAGCAGCAAGCAGAAAACTACACAAAGCGACTCGCTGACTACGCAAAATCACAACTAAACCAATTTGCGGATATTCAATTTTATAGTGTGGATAGTAGCCCGATTATTACGTTTAATATCAATGAGATTCATCATAATGATATTGCTATCTTATTAAGTGAACAAAATATTGCGATCCGCACTGGTGAGCTTTGTGCCCAGCCTTTGATGAATAAATTAGGATGCCACGGAGCGGTTCGTGTTTCATTGATGCCATATAATAATCAGCAAGATGTGGATAAATTTATTTCAGAGTTGCAAAATGCAATTGAAATATTAGTGTGATTTTATACTGAAACGTATAGTTTCCTGAAACTTTTTTACAAGCAGTTAACCGTAAATAGGTCAATATTATGCTATCACAGCAAAGCTTAACCGAATTATTTGCAAAGCAACGTACTTGGCAAGATCGTTATCGACAATTAGTAATGCTAGCAAAGCAATTACCTGATTTCCCTGAAAATGAAAAAACTGAGCAGAACCAAGTCCACGGATGCGAAAACCGTGTATGGCTAACTTATCAAAAACAACAAGATAATAAGTATATTTTTCAAGGTGATAGTGAGGGAAGGATCGTCAAAGGCTTGTTGGCCATTTTAATCATCATTGCCAATCACA
The DNA here is from genome assembly GCF_001690515.1 of Gilliamella sp. Fer4-1. Taxonomy (NCBI): domain Bacteria; kingdom Pseudomonadati; phylum Pseudomonadota; class Gammaproteobacteria; order Orbales; family Orbaceae; genus Gilliamella; species Gilliamella sp. Fer4-1. The sequence goes on from NZ_LZGZ01000204.1 coordinate 20,865, forward strand.
AAACAGCACAAGAAATTGCAGCTATCGATTTTCAATCCCTATTAAGTCAGTTAAAAATTTCTGATGAGCTAAGCCAATCACGTTTGCAAGGGCTTGCTAAATTAATTGAGCGCATAAAATCGGTTGCATAAAAAAGGGGCTAATGCGCCCCCTGTCTTTTATATAGTTACCGTTAATTTTCGGTATAAGTGTAAAGTGTGATGACTTTTTTTACACCACTGACTTTACTTGCAATTTCAGCTGCTGCTTTACCTTCTTCTGGGGTAGCCATTCCAATTAAAAACACTTCGCTGTTTTCGGTTACCACTTTAATTTTGCGAGCTTTTGTTTTAGCATCTAAAACTAACCGAGATTTAACTTGAGTTGTTATCCAAGTATCATTAGTAATAGTTACTGCCCCAACGGGCTCCCCAATACGAATTTGGTTATAAACTTTTTTTACTCCGTCAACTTGATAAGCAAGCTTTTCTGCTTGTTCAACTTGTTGACTATTTGCTTGTCCAACCAAAAGGATATTACCACCATAAGCACTCGAAACAATACGCGAACCAATAAACAAAGGTCCATGGTCTTTAATTTTTATCCCCATACGTGAACTGAGCGTTGTATCATCAACTTGGGTACCAGTAGTGCGAGGATCAGAGGCAACTTTTGCCGTAGCCCCTGCACCAATTCCTATAACAGCAGCAACGCAGCCTTGCAATATTAATGTGCAAGAGATTAACATTGCCATTATGGCGATCTTTTTCATTATAGCTCCTTATGATTTATTGCTCTGTAATAATCAAATTCTAATAGATTGTTTGTATTATGCCTTGTAGATATTGATTTGCAAATAATTTTATGATTTATGCTAGCTTATAGCAGTATTTCTATTTTATGAAACTATATCATAAATTTCTGTTTGAATTTCAAGTGTTATTTTAGTGTGAAATCTGCTATCTTTGTATAATAAATAAAATAAATCAGATGATTGGAATAAAAATATGAATCAAGATTGTGTCGATTGGCTGTATGGTTTATCTGCACCAATGGTTGTAATAAACATAGAAAATGGAGCAAGTTATACTTCGCCATTTTTTTATCCAGATCGAGATTTTGTTGATATGAAAGAGAGTTGGGGGATTGATTCCCGTGAAACTTTACTTAACTGTGTGTTCGACATGGTTGATGATGGGCACGCTTCAGCATTGTCTAAATATTATTTGATGTATTCTCGACTTTTCGAAGTTGATTGGTATGATCATTATCAAGAACAAGATGACTATCAAAAAGTTTTGCTTGATTTTGTCAAACAAACCTTTCCTGTGTGTGGTACTGCAGGTATCCGTAGTTGGGATTATGCTCGAATGGGATATATCTTACGAAATGGTACTACTAATAAATATATCACCGAACAAGAGGCCTTATGGATTCTTTCTCGAATAGGGCTCCGTTGTCAATATTATTATAGAAACTGGCACCATTACTTTACAGGCTGGTTTGTTGGTTATCAATATTGGATATCACTCAATAGCAAAGAAGACTTAGAAACATTACGCTGTGAATTGACTCGAGCATCACGCGCTCATACCATGGCAAATTTACATGAAGATAAAGATGCCCCACATAATCATTTACCTTGGTATATTAATATTGAAGAACTAGAAAAACCAGAGTCACTAATGGAGTATGATTGGTCATGAATGAAAATATTTGGCAACTGTTAGGCATTGAAAAAACAACCGATCAAGCGGCTATTCGTCAAGCATATCGAGCACAATTACCTTCATATCACCCTGAAACTGATTCCGATGGTTTTAAAGCATTACGCGAAGCCTATGAGTCAGCAATAAAATATGCACAATCGCCCGAAATAATGGTCGATGAACCTAAGTCTGAATCAGAACAACAAGAAGTATCAGTATCCTTAACAGAAGAACAGCTTAAAGCCAATGAAATTTGTGAGGCTTATCAAACATTGTTAGATGATCCTCAACGTTGTTTTAATGTTAACGAGTGGCAAAAATTTATTGGTTCATTTTATGACTACTCAATGGCAGTTATTGATTCTGTAAAATGGCGATTGTTAGAAATAAGTTATGAATCAAAAAATATATCAGAGTCATGTGTCAAACTATTAGCCGATAGTTTACGTTGGCGGCAACAGCTAATGATCCAATTTGCCGATGATTTTGAAAAGTATGATAGTTATTTAAATCATATTGATCGTGGTGATTTGTTCAATTACACCTATTTACCGACAACAAGTAAAACACTGCAAAATGTAACTATCGATTATATGTACTATACTAGGTGGTTATTTTGGGAGCGTAGATCTGGGGATATTTATGCATTCTTATCACAAGATACGGTAATTTATCTTCCTGATGATAAAAATTTTATGCTTAAATTTTCCTATTGGCATTGTATAGCTAATATAAAAAATCAAGCTATTTTGGATTATGCTTTAAAATGTATTGCCCAAAATGATCAAGATGAAAATATCATTATCGAATGGAAATATATTGCCGCCATTCAATATACGCTACTTGATAATAAACAAGAGTCCTTACAATCTTGGCTAGATCTTTATAGTTCAGGTCATTATCAAGATAAAGCAGCCAGCTGGATAGCTGGTTGGTGCGAATATTATAATAAAGATTATTTCCCATTATTAATCATGGCTCTTAATAATTCTTACTGTATTGCTATAGATAACACTGAAAATTATTTAAATGCAATACCTCAGCTAACAGCAACAACTGTTTCACGATTAGCGGAACTAGATGCTAGCGATTATTCCCCTGAAATAGCCAATTTTATTGACTGGGCTTTAAATGTAAATTGGAATTATAGACAAGTTTTATCCATGCTGTTACTTGATGACGGTACCAATCGATTGTATCGCTTATATCGCCATGCCATCATGCTTCGCCACGGTAATGAAAGATTATTGCAAGAAATCCTTGATGAACGCAGCGATGATCCATTTGAACAATTTATTTTGCAAAATTTACAACGGCAAGCACGACAAAACCTAACATGGTTATCAGAACTACCGCCCGTACAAGAGTTTAAAGCTTGGCTATATGATAGTGATGAAAATACGCCTATCCCAGCTAAATTTGATCCTAACTCTGAAGATAATCATTGTTTTTATTGTCGTTTATGGCTAGATAGGCTTGATTATTTGCCGTTTGTTGCCATATTTCATCTTTATAATAATTTAGAGTATTCATATATGGAAATGTATGATTGGGTAGCTTTTCTTACAATACGAATACCTTACAAACTACCTGCTCCACCAGATGCTTCTATCTGTTCAAGTAATAAAAATGCCTATTGGCAATGGTATCGTAATTGTTTATTAGTTATATCAATTGCCAGCCAGCCTTTTGCAACGGCCAAATATCTTCAAACTGAGAATAATACATTCCAACTACCGAATGACAATTTGCTATCTCCTCTTATTAATATTTTTAAACAAGGAAACTGGCAAAATGAAACAGAGTTATATAATCTGATTAACAATGACAGTAAGTTAATTAATTGCATCTTAATAAATTATCCAAATTCAATTGAATCGTATATTGATGATACACCTGATAGCATTGATTTTAAGGAAATTGAGCAAAAACTTGAACAAGTATGGCAACCTAAATTAGCAAAACAAAACCCTCTCTACTTGATTATTTTATACAACATAGTATTTTATAAACCCGATCAAAAAACAAAATTAGATCAGATGTTGAAAAGTGTTACTGGTGATAATAAAGAGTTAATAGAAACAGCAAAAAATCTAAAAAAGAGTTGGATTGCACCATTTTTTGATCGCAGTATGAAATACAATTATACCAAACAAACTGATGAAATAATGATACTTACTAAACGTTTGTCTAGCTATTACGGTATATACGATGAAGATGAACTTGAAGTGTTATACAATTTTAAAAACAACAGTGACAATGATTTAGTCTTACGGCTTTGTGCAGCATTACTTATAGCAAAAAATCATGAAAATCAACAAAAACTGGAATCACAGCCATTACCTAAAAATAAATGGTGGCAGTTTTGGCGTTGGAAAGGACGAACTAATATAAAAGGTTTTATTATACAATTATGTTGTAGCTTCATTGTGTTAGGATTGATGATCGTACTTAACAGTAATTCTGAATTGAATAGTCCTACTTTTTCTATGATTTGTTATTCTATTGCTGTAACCAACATGATTTTTGCTTTAAAACGACGTTTTAATGATATTGATAGAGGAGAACCTGTGACCCAAATGTTGGCTTCTCTCTTATTTTTTATGCCATTTTTGGGTTCCGGCATCAAACACACTAACCGTTTTGGACCACCAGTGGAAAAAACACCCAAAGAAAAGGAAAAGTAAACAAAATAAAGTCCTCTTTTTTATCTCTAAAAAAGAGGACTTTTTATATTTTTAAAATTTTATTGGCTATCGATTCAGATCTTTTAGATTAGATTCAATTTCACAACGAATTTTGTTAATTTCTTCAGAATTTTGTCTATTTAATACCTCCATAAAAACTTCGATATATGATCCAATTAATAGACGTTCATCACCCAATGATTGTGCCCATGCACGTTCCAGCCTTGCTAATAAAGTACGATTCGGCATTTCGTCGCGAGGGTGAATTTTAAGTGCTTTTAAGCGATCATGACTGTCTTGTTTTTGTTTGTCTGTTAATCCAATTGGACTATGATCAATCACTTTGCCATGTTGTTTGCCTGTCTCAAGTAAAACCACATCAACTTCTAATAAGCCATTTAGATCATAACTAAAGCGAACATCAATCCCTTGTGTTTTTTCCATTGGCGTTAGAGGCACTTCAAACTCATCAATTAAAACATTGTTTTCAACGCGTGGATTTTCACCTTGATAAACCGAAATACATATCACTTTTTGCTGAGGGTGAGTTGTGTAAAATGTTTTTACTTTCGAAGTTGGTACAATAGTATTACGTTCAAGAATGGGTGAAAATAACCCACTGACATTATTTGAACAACTTTCAATCCCAAGAGTATAAGGACACACGTCGGTGAGAATGACTTCTTCTACATCTTTATTACGCAATCGGCAAGCAGCTTGAACAGCGGCACCTTGAGCGACAATTGTAGTTGGGTTTATATGACGATATGGTAATTTTCCAAATAATTTAGTAACCAATTCGCGCACCACTCCAAGTTGTGATGAACCGCCAACTAATACAATATGCTCTAGCTGATTAGGCTTTAAACGTGCATCATTTAACGCTTGTTCGACCGGTGCTCGTAAACGATTAAGTAACGGTAACCAGATCATTTTAGCTCGGCTTTCATTGAGTGCAAATTGCCACTGCTTATCTTGCCAAAACCACGTCAAATTATGCATCTGTTCACCATTTAATTTGCATTTTAATTGCTCTGCCAAATCTAACAATCGAGCATAATCATCTGCTGGAATATCTTGTTGTTTAAGATTCCACTCACTTAAGCAAGCTTTAACAAGCTCTTGGGTAAAATCTTCACCACCTAAATAGTTATCACCTGCCGAAGCATGCACTTCAATAATTGGCATCGAATATTCAAGCACAGTCACATCAAACGTGCCACCACCTAAGTCAAATACTAAAGTATTACCTGATTGTTCTTCGTGTAATCCGTATGCCATAGCAGCTGCTGTTGGTTCATTGATTAAACGCACAGCATTTAATCCCGCTAACTCAGCAGCAAAGCGAGTCTGCTTGCGCTGCTCATCATTAAAATAAGCAGGCACCGAAATGACAACATCACGAATTTCTTGCTTTAAAAATACTTCTGCATCCGCTTTAAGTGATTTTAAAACCATCGCTGAAATTTCGGTTGGCGTAAACTTTTTGTCGCCTAATTCAAAAACTTTGTTTGAACCTAAAAAGCGTTTAAAAGCGGCTGCACTACGATTGGGATGCGTGGTTAAACGAGACAATGCCGCATGTCCGACTAGAATAGAATCGTCTTCGTCAACACTAACTGCAGATGGTGTAACAACTTCACCAATTGAATTAGGAATAAGGAATGGTTTTCCATCTTGCCAAACACAAATTAAACTATTTGTCGTACCTAAATCAATACCTATCGGGTAACTCATAACCCCTCTGAATAATATAATAATTTCCTATTGTTTAGATTATATACTAGTGATCACTTGAATTGCAAAAATGATGTTAAAAACCGGTAAAAACAGTCTATGAATGTTCTTTAAAGATAACGAGTTTATTCGTTAATTTCGATAATTTGACTAACCAGTTTTCCTTTCTTTAATCTTGTGACGATAAATTCCCCAACAGTCACCTGCTCACAGCAACGAACCACTGTGTTATTTTGGTTTATGGTGACAGAATAACCTCGCTCAAGTGTAGCAAGTGGGCTAACATTATTGAGTTGCGAAGTTTGTAACACAAATTGATGCTGTGACTTTGTTAATTTCTGATCAATTAAATTAATGAGTTGCTGCTGTTTTTGTCGAACCAATTGCCCTAAATAGGTGATGTTATTTTGTGGCGATACTCGTAATAATCGTCTATCTAAAAAATTATAGCGATTTGACTGCTTGAAAAAATATTGCTGAATATTTTCATATAATGAATGACGATAGGTTAAAAGTTGATTCAATTGTTTTTCTAATTTTGTTTGTGGATGTTGAGTCTGCAATAGATGATGCCATTTATTGAGTTTTTCTCGACACTGCATTAAATAATAATCCATTGCCATGGATAGATGCTGTTCTTTTGCTTGAATGCGTTTTATCTGATCTAAATTATCATGACTTACTAACTCGGCAGCAGCAGATGGTGTAGCCGCTCTGACATCAGCCACAAAATCTGCAATGGTAAAATCAATTTCATGTCCAACCGCACTAACCGTCGGTATTTTGCTTGAAAAAATGGCTCTTGCTACTATTTCTTCATTAAATGACCATAAGTCTTCAAGCGAACCTCCGCCTCGCCCAATAATTAACACATCACATTCTTGCCGAATATTGGCAATTTGAATCATCTTAGCAATTTGTCCCGCGGCCTCATTGCCTTGTACTTGAGTTGGGTAGATGATTAAATGTAAGCTAGGATCACGGCGCTTTAATATCTGGCAAATATCATGTAGCGCAGCACCCGTTGATGAAGTGATAATGCCAATGGTACGAATATTTTCAGGCAGTGGCTGTTTATACATGGGATCAAATAAACCTTCGTCTGACAGTTTTTGTTTTAACTGCTCAAACTTTTGCTGTAGTAATCCTGCTCCTGCGGGTTGAATTTTATCAATAACTAATTGATACTCACCACGAGCTTCATACAGTGTAACTGTTGCTCGAACTAAAACTTGCTGTCCATTTTGTGGTGTAAAGCCAGCACGGAAATTACTATTGCGAAACATTGCACAGCGCACCTGTGCACTGTCGTCTTTTAATGAGAAATACCAATGGCCCGACGATGGACGAGAAAAGTTTGAGATTTCGCCTATCAACCAAACTTGGCCAATAGCATCACAAAGCAACTCTTTCACCATTTGATTGAGATCTTTAATCGATAAAATTGAACTACCTTGCATGCTATTATCCTTATGGTAACTATATTTATGGTTATGCTAAATCAAATTGAGCCCAAATTGGTGCATGATCAGATGGTTTTTCCATCGCTCTAATATCATAATCAATACCTGTTTGCAGGTAGTAATTCATCATTTTTTTGCTAGCTAAAATCAAATCGATACGTAGCCCAATATGGGTATCAAAACCTTTAGAACGATAATCAAACCAAGAATATGTTTTTTCTTTTGGATAAGCATTACGGTAAGTATCAGTAAAACCAAGTGACATTAAATTTTTTATCCATTCACGCTCTTCTGGCAAAAATGAACATTTACCTGTACGTAACCAACGTTTTCGGTTTTCTTCGGTAAGACCTATATCTAAATCGGTTGGGCAAATATTCATATCCCCCATTATTAATGATAATTGGCTATTTAATTGTTGCTGTTCGATATAAGTTATTAGATCTTGATAGAATTTACGCTTAGCAGGATATTTTATTTCATGATGTAAACTTTCACCTTGCGGAAAATAACCATTAATTACCATCAAATTGCCTTGGCTAGTTGGTAACTCAGCAATAATCAAACGGCATTGTGCGTCTTCGTTATCGGTTGGAAAACCACACTGTACTGAAATGGGTTTTTGTTTAGTTAACAATGCCACACCATAGTGACTTTTTTGCCCGTGATAATGTAAGTGATAACCAAACTGAGCAAGCTCTTCAACGGGAAATTGGTCATTATGTACTTTGGTTTCTTGAAGACCAATAATATCTGGTTGGTGGATATCAATAATTGCCGCTAGCTGATGAATTCGGGCTCGAAGGCTGTTAATATTAAAAGAGATGACTTTCATGATTATTTTATTGTGTTACATTTAATGTTGTAGTTGCCCCATCCTACCAAAAATACGTTATACTGTTAAGCTATTACATAAAGAGTTGTCATTTGTGATAAAAGGAATAGCCGAATATGTCTACGGAATTAACTGCCTTGCGCGATAAAATTGATGAAGTTGATAAATCAATTTTATCATTAATTACCAAACGATTAGCATTAGTTACCGAAGTTGGTGAAGTAAAAAGTAAACATGGTATTCCTATTTATGATCCTAAACGTGAAGCAGAGATGCTAAATAAAAGGAGACAAGAAGCTGAAAATGCGGGTATACCTCCCGCATTAATTGAAGATATTTTACGTCGTTTGATGCGTGAATCGTATATTAGCGAAAATGACAAAGGTTTCAAAAAAGTTTATACAGGCCAAGGTTCTATAGTCATTGTTGGTGGTAATGGACAAATGGGGCGGTTGTTTGCTCGGTTATTTACATTATCAGGCTACCAAGTTAAACCGTTAGGCTCTAAAACTATGCATCAAGCTACTGAAATAGTTGCTGATGCTGCTGCGGTTATTGTCACAGTGCCAATAAATAAAACTTGTGAAATCATAAAGCAATTACCGCAATTGCCAACAGATTGTATCTTAACGGATTTTACTTCTATCAAAGCTAAACCACTTGAAACAATGCTAGAAAAGCATCAAGGACCTGTTGTCGGATTGCATCCTATGTTTGGCCCTGATGTGCCTAATTTAGCCAAACAAATCATCGTTTATTGTGAAGGTCGCGAACCTACTAAGTATCAATGGTTAATTGAGCAAATGCGTATATGGGGTGCTAATTTATGCGCTATTGATGCCAAAGAGCATGATAAATGCATGTCGTTCATTCAAGCATTACGCCATTTTACCTCTTTTTCATACGGCGTAAATTTACAACGTGAACAGGCTGATTTAGAGCAACTAATTGCACTATCATCTCCTATCTATCGGCTTGAGCTGATGATGGTTGGACGGTTGTTTGCTCAAGATCCGGCTCTTTATGCCGATATCATTATGGCATCAGATGATAATATCGAATTAATCAAGCGCTATTACGAGCGCTTTGGGCAAATGGTGAGATTAATTGAACAACGTAATAAAACTAAATTTATTGATAATTTTAATGAAGTCACCGCCTGGTTTGGCAATTATGCAGAACGCTTTATCAAAGAGAGCCAAGTATTATTAAAATTTGCCAATGATAGTCGAGAATAGCTTTATACTGAAACGTATATTTTATTGAGTTTTTTTACAACTTGGGATATGCGTTTTATCAAAAAATAATCGCATACAACTTTAAAGTAAAGTATAGTTAATTAAATGTTGTCCAAAATAACAAATATTAGTGTAAGGGAACAAAATGTCTAATCGGAAATATTTTGGTACAGATGGGATCCGCGGTAAAGTTGGAATGTATCCTATCACACCAGATTTTGCGCTCAAATTAGGCTGGGCAGCGGGTCGTGTGCTTGCCAAAGATGGGGTGAAAAAAGTATTAATCGGTAAAGATACTCGCATTTCAGGCTATATGCTTGAGTCAGCACTGGAAGCAGGTTTTGCCTCCGCTGGCGTTGCCGCTGCTTTTACAGGCCCTATGCCAACCCCCGCCATAGCCTATTTAACTCGTACTTTTCGGGCTGATGCTGGGGTGGTCATTTCTGCTTCACATAACCCTTTTTATGATAATGGTATTAAGTTCTTTTCAGCCGAAGGGAAAAAGCTTGATGATGCTATTGAATTAGAAATTGAGGCTGAGCTTGAAAAAGAGATCGATTGTGTAGAATCAAAACAACTTGGTCGAGCAAGCCGTATCACCGATGCAGCGGGACGCTATATCGAATTTTGTAAAAGCACATTCGATCATGATTTAAGTCTAGCTACATTAAAAATTGTTGTCGATTGCGCTAATGGTGCGACTTACCACATCGCTCCTAAAGTATTACGAGAGCTTGGCGCGCAAGTGATCAAAATTGGTTGTGAACCTGATGGTGTTAATATCAATGAAAACTGTGGTGCAACTGACGTTAAGGCACTCGCTAAATGTGTTATTGATGAAAAAGCAGATTTAGGCTTTGCATTAGATGGTGATGGCGATCGTATCATCATGGTTGATCATAAAGGACGCAAAATTGATGGTGATCAAATTATTTACATCATTGCTCGCGAGGCACTGAGACAAGGTCAACTCAAAGGTGGAGTTGTTGGCACATTAATGAGCAATATGGGGCTTGAAATTGCACTTAGAAATCTTGGAATTCCTTTTGTCCGAGCCAAAGTGGGTGATCGTTATGTGCTTGAAAAATTAGTAGAAAAAAACTGGCGCTTAGGTGCTGAAAATTCAGGTCATGTGTTATTATTAGATAAAACCACTACCGGTGATGGTATCGTTGCGGGCTTACAAGTACTAGCGGCAATGGTGCGTAATGATATGTCATTAGCTGATTTATGCAGTGGCATGACAATGCTACCGCAAGTCTTAATTAATATCCATTTTTCAGGCAAAGAAGATCCACTAAATAGCAATGTAGTAAAATCAGCTATTGAACAAGCAGAAAAACAGCTTGGCAATCATGGGCGAGTTTTGCTCCGTAAATCGGGTACAGAACCACTTATTCGCGTCATGGTTGAGGGAAACAATGAAATGGAAGCACAAAAATTAGCAGAAACTATTGCCATAGCGGTTAAAAATTAAAAATAGCCTCATTTATGCCCATTAATTAAGCCATTGATTGAACAATATTTGGTTTAAAATAATGGGTAAAGTTGCGCATATTTACACAAAATTAGTAAAAAGTGTCTAAATTTTTAATTTCGTTAATCAAAGGTTGACTTAATATAGGTAATTGGGTTTAAAATAGTGGCTTCAATTATTACAACGATTGCTTATACCTTTTCTTGGTAAATAAGCAGTATTCTTTGTTTTTAGAAATAAGTAAGAGGGTTATATGTCTGTTTCCTCTCCAGCTTCACCACAAGCTTACATCAAGCATCATCTTGAGAACTTGCAAGTAGGTTCGGGTTTTTGGACCTTAAACCTTGACTCACTGTTCTTTTCAATTCTACTTGGTGTAATCTTTTTATGGATTTTTCACCGCGTTGCTAAAAAAGCAACTAGTGGAGTGCCAAGTAAATTACAATGTGCTGTTGAGATGATTTTTGAATTTGTAAACAATACCGTTAAAGATATGTTCACAGGTCAAAATAAACTCATTGCACCGTTAGCTTTAACAGTGTTTATTTGGGTTTTTTTAATGAATTTTATGGATCTTATCCCGGTTGACTTTCTACCTTATGCAGGCCAATACCTAGGTCTATCACATTTAAGGGTTGTTCCAACAGCTGATGTTAGCATCACTATGTCAATGTCTTTAGGCGTGTTTGCCCTTATTATTATTTATTCTATTAAATATAAAGGGATTAGTGGTTTCATTAAAGAATATACACTTCACCCTTTCAATCACTGGGCATTTGCGCCTATTAATTTAGTGCTTGAATTAGTTAGCCTTTTAGCTAAACCTGTTTCTTTAGGACTTCGACTTTTCGGAAATATGTATGCTGGTGAACTTATCTTCATCTTAATTGCTGCATTATTACCTTGGTGGTCACAGTGGGTATTGTCATTACCTTGGGCCATCTTCCATATTTTAATTATTACATTACAAGCATTTATTTTTATGGTGTTGACGATCGTTTATTTAGCTATGGCGTCGGCAACGGAAGATCATTAATTTTAATATTTTTTTGATAATAAACTGGAGTATATAATGGATATTAGTATGTTATTTGTAGCCGCAGGTATAATGATGGGATTAGCTGCAATTGGTGGTGCAGTTGGTATTGGTTTATTAGGTGGTAAATTTTTAGAAGGTGCTGCTCGCCAACCAGAATTAATGCCTATGTTACGTACTCAATTCTTTATCGTTATGGGCTTAGTTGATGCGATCCCAATGATTTGTGTGGGTATTGCGCTTTATGTTATTTTTGCTGTCGCTGGCTAATAAAAATTTAAGAGGAATCGTGTCATGAATATGAACGCAACGCTCCTCGGCCAAGCAATTACATTTGTATTGTTTGTTTGGTTCTGTATGAAGTTTGTTTGGCCTCCAGTTATTGGCGCAATTGAAAAGCGTCAAAAAGAGATAGCCGAAGGACTTGCTTCAGCAGAAACAGCAAAAAAAGATTTGGAATTAGCCAAAGCAAATACAACTGACATAATGCAACAGGCTAAGGTTGAGGCCAATGCAATTATTGAGCAAGCAAACAAACGCAAAGCAGCCATTCTTGAAGAAGCAAAGCAAGAAGCTTCTCGTGAAAAAGAACGAATTGTTGCTCAAGGGCTTGCCGAAGTAGAGGCCGAACGCAAACGAGCTAAAGAAGAGCTCAAACAACAAGTCGCTACACTCGCTATTGCTGGTGCAGAAAAAATTATTCAACGTTCTGTTAATGAAGCCGCAAATAGCGACATCATTGATAAACTCGTAGCTGAACTATAAGGAGATATGAGCAATGGCTGACTTAATTACGATTGCTCGCCCTTATGCTAAAGCCGCTTTCGAGTTTGCGGTAGAAAAAAACAGCATCGAATCATGGCATAAAATGCTAGTGTTGACATCAGAAGTAAGCAAAGATGCTCAAATAAAGAGTGTTTTAACATCTGACATGAAAGCCGATTCGGTGGCTAATTTACTCATCAATATCTGCAAAGATGTGTTAGATGAGTTTAGCACTAACTTTATTAAGATTATGGCTGAAAACAAACGGTTATCACTTCTTCCCGAAGTACTAACTTTGTTTGAGCAATATTGTTTAGAGAAAGATGCCCAAGCAGATGTAGATGTGATTTCTGCTAGTGAGCTAACCAATGAACAACTTAATAAGATTTCTGTCGCTGTCGAAAAACGTTTATCACGAAAAGTAAAACTAAAATGTCACATAGATAAATCGCTCATTTCTGGTTTTATTATTCGTACGGGCGATATGGTTATTGATAGTAGTATCAGAGGGCGTTTAAATCGTTTAAATGACGCTCTACAGTCTTAAGGGGACTGATAATGCAGCTAAATTCAACTGAAATAAGTGAACTAATTAAAGAGCGGATAGCTCAGTTCAATATTGTGAGTGATGCTCACAATGAAGGAACTATCATATCTGTAAGTGATGGTATCCTTCGAATCCATGGACTAACTGATGTAATGCAAGGTGAAATGATTGCATTACCAGGAGGTCGCTATGCAATGGCTCTCAACCTTGAAAGAGACTCTGTCGGTGCAGTGGTCATGGGACCATACGAAGATTTGTCTGAAGGAATGAAAGTCCAATGTACTGGTCGTATATTACAAGTACCGGTCGGTGAAGGTTTATTAGGTCGCGTTATTAACACATTAGGTGAGCCAATTGATGGTAAAGGTTCACTTCAACATGATGGATTTTCACCAGTTGAAGTTGTTGCCCCTGGTGTTATCGATCGTAAATCCGTTGATCAAGCATTACAAACTGGCTATAAAGCCGTTGACTCAATGATTCCAATTGGCCGAGGTCAGCGTGAACTTATCATCGGTGACCGTCAAACCGGTAAAACAGCACTTGCTGTTGATGCGATCATCAACCAACGTGACTCTGGCGTAAAATGTATCTATGTCGCTATTGGACAAAAACAATCAACTATTGCCAATGTTGTGCGTAAACTTGAAGAACATGGTGCATTAAAAAATACGATTGTTGTTGTTGCCTCTGCATCTGAATCAGCAGCATTACAATATTTAGCACCATATGCAGGTTGTGCAATGGGCGAATACTTTCGCGATCGTGGTCAAGATGCATTAATTGTTTATGATGATTTATCTAAACAAGCGGTTGCTTACCGTCAAATTTCGTTATTACTTCGTCGCCCACCTGGACGTGAAGCTTACCCTGGTGATGTATTTTATCTTCACTCGCGTTTACTTGAACGTGCTGCGCGTGTCAACGAAGCCTATGTTGAAGAGTACACTAAAGGCGAAGTTAAAGGTAAAACAGGTTCTTTAACTGCATTACCAATTATTGAAACTCAAGCTGGTGACGTTTCAGCATTCGTACCAACTAACGTAATTTCGATTACTGATGGTCAGATATTCCTTGAAACTAGCCTATTTAACTCAGGAATTCGCCCAGCGGTTAACCCAGGAATTTCAGTTTCACGTGTAGGTGGTGCAGCGCAAACTAAGATAATGAAAAAATTATCAGGTGGTATCCGTACTGCGCTTGCACAATATCGTGAATTAGCTGCGTTCTCACAGTTTGCATCTGACTTAGATGAAGCAACAAGAAATCAATTAAGCCACGGTGAAAAAGTAACCGAATTGTTAAAACAAAAGCAATACTCGCCAATGACTGTTGCTGAACAATCAATTGTACTTTATGCCGCTGAGCGTGGTTATTTAGAAGATGTTGAACTTGCTAAAGTGTTACCATTTGAAACCGCACTACTTGCTTATGCTCATAGTCAATATGGCGATTTTGTTAAACAAATTGATGAGACCGGTAATTACAATGATGAGATTGAAAGTAAGCTAAAAGCATTACTTGAAAGCTTTAAATCAACTCAAACTTGGTAAGGGTGGGGTAAAAAATGGCTAATGCAAAAGAAATTAGAACCAAAATTGCCAGTATCCAAAGTACGCAAAAGATCACTAAAGCGATGGAAATGGTTGCTAACTCTAAAATGCGTAAAACGCAAGATAGAATGGCCGCTAGCCGACCATATGCAGAGATGATCCGTGAAGTAATTGGACATTTAGCGTTAGCTCAGATAGGCGCCAAACATCCTTATTTAGAACAAAGAGATGTAAAGCGAATTGGCTACCTTATCATTTCAACCGATCGTGGTTTATGTGGTGGTTTAAATATCAACCTTTTTAAAAGTGTTATTGCCGATATGTCAGCATGGCAAGAAAAAGGGGTGGAAACTGATGTTGCTTTAATTGGCTCTCGAGGTGTTTCATTTTTTTCATCATTGAAAACAAACATCTTAACCCAAGTCACTAACTTGGGAGACGAGCCAACTTTATCCAATTTAATTGGTCCGGTAAAAACAATGCTTGAGGCATATGACAGCGGTAAAATTGATAAATTATATATTGTTACCAATAAATTTATTAATACGATGTCGCAAAAGCCAACAATACAGCAATTATTACCATTACCACCATCAGAAGATAAAGAGCTCAAAGCTTCATCATGGGATTATATTTATGAGCCTGACGCTAAATCACTATTAGATGTGATTTTACGTCGCTATATTGAATCACAAGTCTACCAAGCAGTGGTTGATAATTTAGCGAGTGAACAAGCAGCAAGAATGGTAGCCATGAAAGCGGCAACAGATAACGGTGCAAACCTAATTAATGAATTGCAAATTGTGTATAACAAAGCGCGCCAAGGTGCGATTACTAATGAATTGATTGATATTGTATCCGGTGCAGCCGCGGTTTCAGGTTAGTGCTAAATATTGGCTTATAGTTAAGAAAAAGACGTAGAGGATTAAAAATGGCTACTGGAAAGATTGTCCAGATCATCGGTGCGGTGGTTGATGTCGAATTCCCCGAAGATGCAGTACCAAAGGTATATGACGCATTAGAAGTGGAAACAGGCACTGAAAAATTAGTTCTGGAAGTTCAACAACAATTAGGTGGTGGCGTTGTTTGTTGTATTGCGATGGGATCATCTGATGGTTTAAGACGTGGACTTAAAGTGGTAAACACTGGTCACGGCATTGAAGTACCAGTGGGGACTAAAACACTGGGGCGTATCATGAACGTACTTGGTGATCCGGTTGATAAAGCAGGTCCAATTGGGGAAGAAGAGCGTTGGGCTATCCACCGCGCAGCACCGACTTATGAAGAACTTGCGAACTCAACTGAATTACTTGAAACAGGTATTAAAGTTATTGATTTAATTTGCCCATTTGCTAAAGGGGGTAAAGTGGGTCTATTCGGTGGTGCTGGTGTGGGTAAAACCGTTAATATGATGGAGTTAATCCGTAACATCGCTATCGAACACTCTGGTTACTCAGTATTTACAGGTGTAGGTGAACGTACTCGTGAAGGTAATGACTTTTATCACGAAATGAAAGAATCAAACGTGCTTGATAAAGTATCGTTAGTTTATGGTCAGATGAATGAGCCACCAGGAAACCGTTTGCGCGTTGCGTTAACTGGTTTAACCATGGCAGAAAAATTCCGCGATGAAGGTAAAGATGTATTATTATTCATTGATAATATTTATCGTTATACCTTAGCTGGTACCGAAGTATCTGCATTATTAGGTCGTATGCCATCGGCTGTAGGTTATCAACCGACATTAGCCGAAGAAATGGGCTTACTACAAGAGCGTATCACTTCAACTAAAACTGGTTCAATTACTTCAATCCAAGCTGTATATGTACCAGCAGATGACTTGACTGACCCATCACCAGCAACAACATTTGCTCACTTAGATGCAACAATCGTATTGAGCCGACAAATCGCCTCATTAGGTATCTATCCAGCGGTGGATCCATTGGATTCAACCAGCCGTCAATTAGATCCTTTAGTGGTTGGTCAAGAGCACTATGATTGTGCCCGTGGTGTTCAATCGATTTTACAACGTTATCAAGAATTAAAAGATATTATTGCGATTCTTGGCATGGACGAGTTATCAGAAGAAGATAAATTAATTGTTGCTCGTGCGCGTAAGATTCAACGCTTCTTATCTCAACCATTCTTTGTTGCAGAAGTATTTACTGGTTCACCAGGTAAATATGTACCATTGAAAGATACGATAAGTGCATTTACGGGTATCATGAAAGGCGATTATGACCATATACCAGAACAAGCGTTCTATATGGTTGGTTCAATTGATGAAGCGATTGAGAAAGCAAAATCTCTCTAGGAGATTCATTGAGCAGATCGTATTAACGGAGATAGTAATATGGCACTAACTTCCTATCAATTAGAAGTTGTTAGTGCTGAATCTCACCTATTTTCAGGTGATGTTCAGCGAATCAGAGTAACTGGTCAAGAAGGCGAGCTCGGGATTTATCCTGGTCATACACCTTTACTCACAACAATAAAACCGGGTATGGTTGGTATTGTGAAAACGAATGGCGAAGAAGAGTTTATCTATCTGTCTGGTGGTATTTTAGAAGTTCAACCTAACATCGTAACCATCTTAGCAGATACTGCTATTCGCGGTGAAGACTTAGATGAAGCAAGAGCACAAGAAGCGGTAAGGCAAGCGCAGGAACATATTAATCACCTAAGTGATGATGTGTCATTTGCTCAAGCATCTGCCGAACTATCTAAGGCATTAGCAAAAATTCGTGTTATTGAATTAACTCGCCGTGTCGGCCAATAATTTGCTTTTTATGTTGTAGTGCACGAAAAAGGTTACTGGATAGAATTGCTGAGTAACCTTTTTAATTTTAGCGTTCCAAATGTTAAGCGTTAGTTTTCTTTCAATACTCTTCAGTATTATTTTCTTATTAAATTGATACTGAAACCTACATTTTTCTAAAACTTTTTAATAGAAAACTCGCAATAACTTAAAATTTCTTTTTTATTTAAATATAGGAAAATTAGGGTTATACCTACTACTTAGCTGTTTTCGTAAAGTAACAAGGGTAGTTATTCAATAGTTTTTGAAACAAAGTAAACTACACCCAATCCAGCAGAGCAAGAATCATAAATATCATTTTCATTAGCCTCTACAGCGTCATTTTTCATTATGGCTTGATAACTGTTACCATCATCATCATAGAAAACAAAATGATAAACTTGTGTATATATATACTGTTTTTTTATTGTAGTACTTGTATTTTTCTTCTTTTCTGAAGCCAATAAGGTGACTTTGGTTTTGGACGGATCTAAATTTCCCATATCAACGATACCAGCATATTGCATCTGCCTTAGTGCATCGTTCATAAACTGATTTGAACAATTAGGTACTTTAGCAAAAGAGATAGCTGGTAATATTAGCCCAATAATTAAAATAATTTTTTTCATGTTATAACCTTAATTTTGTTTTCCTTATTCTGTATAGCTAACTTGTAAAGCTACAGTATCAATTCATTAAATAAATTTTGAAATCTTTGGCAATCTGATCCATTAATCAAAATAATCAATTTGGCGTTTTGATACTAAATAACTATCAACTTCACCTATTGAGCAGTCTTTATTAGAAGCTTCACTTTTGGTGATAACTTCATAAGCTTTATTTTTATTATCATAAAAAACAAAATGGTAAATTTGCGTATATAAATCCTTACTTTTCTGTTCAGATGCTAAAAGGGTTATTCTCAATTTTGATTGATTCAAGTTTTCAATCTCCACTATATTACTATTTTTCAACCACTCCTTAGCCTTATCCAAAGCGCGAGTATGGCAATCTGGCCCTTTAGCAAAAGATAGCATTGGGCATAATATTAACAATATTACTAAAGAAAGCTTTTTCATATAATTACCTTAAGTTATTCTTTTTTTAACTTATATTATTTTTATCATTGACTAAAAACACGCTAAAATGCCAAATTTACTTGCCTATTATTAGATAAGCTACTAATGAACTTGGCTTTTGGATATTAGATATTTATTCACATCACTGATTGAACATTCTTCATATGATGCTTGGCTTTTGGTAATAACTTGGTAGCTATTACCATGTGTATCATAAAAAACAAAGTTATATATTTGCGTATACACCCCTTTTTTTATTTCTTCTGATACCAACTGTGTTATTTTGGTTTTAGATTCATCTAACTTTCGAATATCTACTATGTTCTCGTTCTTCATCCAAGCCAAAGTCATATTCATCGGCCAAGAATAACAATTAGGTCCTTTAGCAAAAGAGGCTAATGGGCACAACATTAACAATATTAGTATAGAAAACTTTTTCATCTTATTACCTCAATTCATTCATTTCTTATCTTTGGCAGAATATAACCACCTAATAATTTAACAATCGTTCGATTGATAACTGGCTAATAAGTTTTTGCCCATGCCCAACTTACCTCTTCAATTAAACTTATTGTTTTCATATAATTATTCAATTTAATTATTTTATAGTGAGTTAGCTTATCATAAACGTGTATTGTTAATACACTATTTGTTATATTAATCCTCGCCCTAAAACGGATAAATACCACCGCTATGATATCAATAAAAAAGGGGGACAAGAGCTTCATATTTGGCCTTCTGGTTTAGATAAACAAGTCAAAGAAATTGATGATAAAAAAGGCTAAGCCAATGAAAATTATTAAGCTAGTTGTTATATTGTTGGTTAATTTTATAGGGGGATTACTAAGTTATCGATAGTGTTATCACTTTATCAGGAAACACGGTACACCTGAGTCTTATTATTTACTATTTTATGGTTTGTGTTATTGCTGTTTTATTATTATTTCAATCGTTATATTAAATAAAACGACCATCAGGTTTAGTTTTTTGTGGGATGATTGTTGGTATTTTAATAAGTTTTATCTTATGAATTACCTGTCCATTCATTGTGGAAAATTATCATAGATCATCAGCCCTGAATGTAGATATTATTATAATCTATCTATTTATACCATCAGCTATTACCCTTAATTTCGCCATATTTCCAGTAAACTTATTGTGTTGTCATTACTCAATTGTTTGGATTGAAAAAATATATAATAAAATTATTCATATGATTAGGTCATCTTAAACCGTATAGAGACAACCAATACGGTATGTCCATTCAAATCAAGTTCTGGTACAATAAAAATAAGTCAGAAAACC